>JAGCVU010000049.1 GCA_017962175.1 Bacteroidales bacterium
CCTGCTAAGCGAGGCTGTGGCACAGAAAGCCGACGTGTTTATCTCCGGCGACTTCACCTACCACAAGTTTTTCGACGCCGACGGCAGAATACTTTTGGTGGATATCGGACATTATGAGAGCGAAAATGGAATAAAACTAATTTTTGGTGATATACTTACGAAAAAATTTTCTAACTTTGCCGTTAAATTATCGGACACTAACACGAATCCTATAAAATATTTATAAAAAAATATGGCAACAGAAAAAACAAAAAACAATGCAGGACTTGCAGAAGTTACCGTAGAAGAGAAACTTACCGCACTCTACTCGTTGCAGACCATCGATTCTAAAACCGACTCGATAAAACGTCTCTGCGGCGAATTGCCCCTCGAAGTTCAGGACCTTGAAGACGAGCTTGTAGGTCTTGAAACACGTATTTCTAAAATCAAAGACGAAATATCGAAACTTGAAAGCGACATTGCCCGCAAAAAGAACGACATCATCAACGCTCAGCAGCTCATAAAAAAATATGAGGCTCAACAAATGCAAGTTCGCAACAACCGCGAATATGATTCTATTGCAAAAGAAGTTGAATTCCAAAACTTAGACATCAACCTTTCGGAAAAAAAGATAAAAGAGTTCGAAAACCAACTCACCACCAAGAAAAATATCCTCAACGAATCTATCACACGTCACCAAGACCGTGAAAAAGACCTCGAACGCAAAAAAGAGGAACTCAATTCAATCATTGCCGATACACAAAAAGATCAGGAAGCTCTTGCTGCCGATCGCAAAAAATACGAAGACAAAATTGAAGACCGTCTTTTGAACGCTTACAACCGCATCAGAAACGGTGCTAAAAACGGACTCGCAGTTGTTCCTGTTCGCCGTGATGCATGTGGTGGTTGCTTCAACAAGATTCCCCCGCAACGTCAATTAGACGTGGCTTCGCACAAAAAAATCATTGTTTGCGAATACTGCGGCAGAATCCTCATCGACGACGAAATGGCTCAGCAAATTGCTGAAACAATCAAATAAATTACCATTGTGGGGACGTGGCACGCTGCGTCCCTGCATTTTTAAAAACAACCCTTTAACCATGACAGAAACTATCAACTTAGACGACGAACTGTTTGAATCAGGCGAAATTACCAACTTCGACCTCGAACAGATTATACCCAAAGCCGAATTAAAATTCAATAGTCAAAGCCGTAAAGATGCTGTAAACGATCTTTTGCTCGATTACGATGAATACGGCATCGACCTCGTTAATCACGACCTTAAATCCATATCCAAAATATTCGAAAATTAAAAACCATAAAAACCACAGAACTATGAAAACATTATTTAGAAACATTATTGCGGCTGTAATGCTAATGTCATTTGCCGCCACATTCACCGCTTGTGAAGAAGATGCTCCCGACAACATTCACGCTGTTGACGAACTTATAGGAGAATGGTCGTGGATTACCGATTCAGGAGATGCCGGCAACTGCGATGTTAATATCTCCACAATGAATGATATGATTATCATTCAAAACTTTCAAAACCAAGGTGCAAACGAAACAATTCAAGCCGAAGTTAACGGAGATTCGTTTGATTTTGAAGGAGAAATTGCAAATAGCTCTTACATCATTACCGAAGGTCACGGCACAATTCTCAGCAATTGGACTGTAATTAAGATTTTGTACACAATTACCGACGGCAACGTTACCGATAAAATTTCAGCCACGTTAACCAAAACCAACGTTACTGCAAAGAAAAAATGACCCCACGCTGCCCTTACTGTCAGTCTGATACCACCGACTTGCACCTCAAACTCAAAGACTACTTTCTTACACAAGAAGACTTTGAAATTTACCGTTGCCCTCATTGCGAATTGCTTTTTACTTGGCCGCGTCCCGAGGAAAGCGAGTTGGGAAAATACTATAAATCAGACGAGTACCTCAGCCACAACGAATCTAAAAAGGGCATTATGCCCTTTATCTACAACCGCGTAAAGCGTGTAAACATATCCAACAAATACAAGATTGCCACACAAGGCACTTCTGGTAAACGTATGCTCGATTTTGGCTGCGGTGTAGGCGACTTCATTTTATACGCCAAACAAAACGGGTTCGACGTTTGCGCCACCGATGTTACACCTACTGCGAGGGAGGCTGCTTCCAAAAAACTTGGTATGAACCTTCCCTCGCCCGAAGAGGTGTTGTCAATGCCCGATGGCAGTTTCGACATTATCACTATGTGGCACGTGCTGGAACATATCAGCCATCTTAAATCGCAAATTTTTCATCTCAATCGTTTGCTTGTAAACGGTGGACGACTTGTTTTAGCTCTTCCCGACTACTTATCGTACGATGCTCAGCACTATCAAGACAAATGGGCAGCATACGATGTGCCTCGCCATCTTAACCATTTCGACAGCAAATCATTACAAAACATTTTCGCCGGCACTCCGCTACATCTCGTTAGCACTGCGCCGCTCAAATGGGATGCCTACTATATATCAATGCTCAGCGAAAAATACCGTGGTAGTTCGCTCGCCTTTGCAAAAGGACTCATTCAAGGTTGGAAATCAAACCGAGCCGCACGAAAAAGCGGCGAATATTCAAGTATGGTGTATATTTTTGAAAAACAACAAGTTTGAAACACAACAAAATACCCACATTTATACTGTTTCCGCTGATAATGGCTGTAGCTATGATGCTGATACACTTGGCATCAACTGCTACCGGCACCAGCGCCGCCGACTTGGGTATTTATCCGCGCACCATCGAAGGGTTAAAAGGAATACTATTTTCGCCATTTATACACGGCAACACCGAACACCTTATGTCAAACATGGCTGCACTGCCTGTTTTGCTGTGCCTGCTCACTCTGCTTAATCCTACACGTTACATTAAGATTTTCAGCGTATTATATATAGTCACAGGTCTTTTGGTATGGATTGCAGCACGACCAAGTTATCATATTGGAGCCAGCGGAATAATATATGCCACAGCATCATACATCTTTTTTGAAGGCATCGTTTCAGGACAAAAAGGTTCGGCGGCGGCATCTGCTATCATTGTGATGCTTTATGGCGGTATGATGTGGGGTATTGTACCCACCGACCCGCACGTGTCTTGGGAATCGCACCTTGCCGGAGGAGTTGCCGGATTTTTTTGCGCATTCATTTTTTGTCATCGCCCCGAAGAAACCATTGCCACGAGTGGCAACTATTGCGCACCACAATTTACTTCAGGATACTACATCACCGACTCCAAATATCACTCAGTATCATACAATTACAAAAGTGATTAAAATAATTAACATTTTTTAACACTCGTTTTTGCAAAAAAAATAATCAAACGCTTGGTTTTATAAAAATAACCATCTATATTTGCACACGAATATCGTAAAACGCCTGTGAAGGCAAAATTCTCAAATCCCCCCCGAGTTGATATTTGATTTTAATAAAATTGTTTTCATATCTTGTTTGATTTTAAGTGTTATTTTTTTTTTGAAAAAAGTCCGGAATTTCACCGGACTTTTTTAATTTTATGGCGAATTTCAAAACCTAATATATTATGCATATTAAAAGCGACATCGAGTATTTTAAAGAGATGGGAATCAACACCACCGAAATCGACAGACAGATAGAGTGTTACAAAAAAGGATTTCCATTTATGCAGTTGGTACGTCCTGCCACAATCAACGACGGCATCCGAAAACTTACCGAAGCCGAAGTTACCAAATTCGTACAAAAATACGTCGGAGAATGCTCTAACCTTGACGTTTTAAAATTTGTTCCCGCTTCGGGGGCTGCAAGCCGAATGTTTAAAGACCTTTTTGTTTTTGTGTCGGAATACAACAACACCGCCGAACAAAAACAGAAATTCAGCGATTCGCCTGCCCGCCGATTTGTTGACAATATAGATAGGTTTGCATTTTACGACAATCTTCAAAAAATTGTCTACAACAAATATGGACTTTCGGTAAAAGAGATGCTCCAAAACCATAAGGCTAAGGAACTTGTGGAGATGGTAATTGCTCCCGAAGGTCTCAACTACGGCAACTTGCCCAAAGGACTTGTAGAGTTCCACCGTTACAAAAATTCGTCGCGCACACCCATTGAGGAGCATATCGCCGAGGGTATTATGTACGCTGCATCTAACGACACTGTAAAAATTCATTTCACGGTTTCGCCCGAGCACGTTGCGCTCTTTACTGAATTTGTAGAAAAACTCCGTCCCGCTTTTGAGGAGAAAAACAACATCAAGTTAGACATCACATTCTCCACACAAAAGAAATTTACCGACACGGTTGCCGTTGACGAAAACAACGAAATTTTCCGCAACGAAGACGGCACTCCGCTACTTCGTCCTGCAGGACACGGCTCGCTTATCGAAAACCTCAACGACATCAAGTCGCGCATTGTGTTTATCAAAACCATCGACAATGTGGTGCCCGATTCGCGCAAAGAGCCTACAATCAAATACAAACAAGCACTTGCAGGATATTTGCTCAAAACCAAAGAAAACATTGCCAACTACATAAAACTGTTGGAAGAAAATCCCACAAGCAAGGTACTCGACGAGGCATACGTCTTTATTTCTAAAAAACTTTGCACCGAATTCCCTGCCGATTTTCTCAACTTGTCCGACAAAGAAAAGGCTAAACAATTGTTGGCCAAACTAAAACGTCCGTTGCGAGTTTGCGGAATGGTGAAAAACGAAGGCGAACCCGGCGGCGGTCCTTTCTGGACCAAAAATTCCGACGGCACAGTATCGTTGCAGATTGTAGAATCGTCGCAAATCGACAAAAACGACCCCAAGAGCATGGAGATTATGAAAAAATCCACGCACTTTAATCCCGTTGACCTTGTGTGCGATCTCACCGACTGCAAAGGCAAAAAGTTTGACCTCAGAAAATACACCGACCCGAACACTGGTTTCATCTCCACAAAGTCGAAAAACGGCAAGACACTCAAATCAATAGAGCGTCCCGGATTGTGGAATGGTGCCATGGCAGATTGGAACACCGTTTTTGTAGAAGTGCCAATCGAAACATTCTCGCCGGTAAAAACTGTAATCGACCTACTTAGAGACCAGCACCAAAACTAAGATCACACCTTATATAATAGATAACAGAAAATGTCGCTTTTATTAAAAAACGGAACATATATAAACATCGACACCCTAACGTTTACGCCTACCGACATACTCGTAGACGAAACGTCGGGGCAGTTGAGGTTTTCTGCCGACAACCCTTTTACCGATGCCGAAATCAGCGGAGCGGTAACAGAAGATTGCTCGGGAAAATATATAATGCACTCATTTGCCGATGGTTATCAGCGTCCGTGTTTATCTATGGCATTTGCTCATAAGGAATTTGATCAACATCAACTTACATATTTCCGTTATCTTACCCAAATACTTTGGAAAGTTGACGACCTATTAGACGAAGACCTTCTCTACGCATCGGCTCTGTACGCTGCCATCACCTCAGCCAAAAACGGAACTACATTTGCCGTATGTCGCAATGAATCAACAAAATATATCGACGGTGCGCTCAACACCATCAAAAAAGCATTCGACGAGGTAGGTGTTTCCACGCTGTTGAGTTTTGCAGCAAGTCAGTCGAACGGATTTGGCACGGCCTCAAAAATTATTGAGGCAAATTTGAACTATATGACCGACAATCAAGCCCTTATGGGTATTGCCGCGTCGTATCTTGCCACCAACGAAATAGTGGAAGAAGTGGCACGTTTGTGTCGCAAAAATAATAGGGGCGTGCTTATCAATGTTGCCGAAGACAATCTCGACCAAGCCAACACCATGCGCGACTACAAACGCCGTGTGGTAACAAGACTTTACGAATCGGGATTGATGGATTTTTCGTCGTCGATACTTACCAACGCCAACTATCTCGACGAACACGAACTCGACCTTATCAACGACAAACCCGCTTGGGTGGCACAAAATCCATACGGAAATTTTCAACGCGGCATTTTGCCGTTCAACTCAAAATGGACTGAATACAACTTTATGCTCGGCACCGATTTTTCGGGAGCAAGCATACCGCAATGTATGCGCACAGCATATTATCAATCGCTCGGAACCGAAAACTACAAATCGTCGCAACAGGCATTCAACAGCATGAACGCCGTACACAACTACATCAAAATCAACAACTTTGCAGGCGACGGCGACAACAACCTAATAGTTTTCGACAATCCGACGCCTATGACACTTGACAAATCAAACATTGTAAAACATCTTGCATACAATTTCAACAACAGAGATATTTGCATGGTAATTTCCGACGGCAAAATCATTGTTAAAAACGGAACTACCACGCTCGTAAACGAAAAAGAGGCTCTGAAAATATGCGCTGAACAACTCAAAAGAATTACTTGAATTGTTTAACCAACGAAAAAGGTATTAAATGTAATGTTAAAATTTCTACTTATACCGCTGTCGTGGATTTACCGCGCAATCACGTCGCTACGAAACGCCCTTTACGACCATCAGGTATTGAAGTCGCGAGAATTTCAAAAACCTGTAATTTCGGTAGGCAACATCACCGTAGGCGGCACAGGAAAAACTCCGCACACCGAATATATTGTAAATCTCCTTTGCCAAAATTACAACGTTGCCATACTTAGCCGAGGATATCGCCGCAAAACCAAAGGATACCTCAAAGCCACTCCTCAAAGCACAGTAAAAGAAATTGGCGACGAACCCAAACAGATGTCGCTCAAATTTAGCGGAAAAGCACAAGTTTATGTTTGCGAAGACCGTTGCAAAGGCATCGACAACATTATAGCCGAAGGTAATGAAAATCAGGTAATTGTATTAGACGATGCATATCAGCACCGCAGCGTTACACCACGAGTAAATATTTTGCTAACCGATTACAACCGACCCATTTTCGAAGACCACCTCCTACCCTACGGACGGCTCAGAGAATCGGCTTCAAAATCTAATAGAGCCAATATAATCATTGTTACCAAATGTCCCGAAGACCTGAAACCCATCGACCGCAGAGTAATAGCCAAACATCTCAACCTATTGCCCTTTCAGTCGATATTTTTCACCAACTACAAATATCTGGGATTAAAATCGGTGTTTGGTTATGAAGAAATACCCAACTCAAGCAAAGACACTAATATACTGTTGGTTACAGGCATTGCCAATCCGCAGAGCCTCATCAACCACATCACCAAAAATATATCTGAAAAAATTACTCACATAGAATTTGCCGATCATCACAATTTTAAGAAAAAAGATATATCCAAGATAACAGAAAAATTCTTATCTTTACCGTCGGACAGAATAATTATTACAACCGAAAAAGATGCAGTAAGGTTACGCGAACTCGACCTAACCGACGAAATCAAAAAAGCAATTTGCTACATTCCGGTTGAAATTAATTTTATCTACGACGACGCTGAAGAACTTAACATTCAAATACTTAAACATGTTGACGAAAATAAAACAGACTATCGACTTCATACGACAGTCCATCAATTTTGACCCCGAGATCGGAATCGTTCTCGGCACAGGACTCGGCGCACTTGCCGACGAAATAAAAGTAGAAAAGGCTATCCCCTACGCCGAAATTCCCAATTTCCCCGTATCCACAGTACAGGGTCACAAGGGACAACTTGTTTTCGGCTATCTTGGTGGCAAAAAAGTTGTGGCTATGCAGGGACGTTTCCACTACTACGAAGGCTACACTATGCAGCAAGTAACTTTCCCCATCAGAGTGATGAAAATGCTCGGCATTAAGTTGCTGATACTCAGCAATGCGTCTGGCGGTATGAACACATCGTTCCGAGTTGGCGACATCATGGTGATAGTAGACCACATCAACCTCTTTGGCACTAATCCGCTCATTGGACAAAACATCGACGAACTTGGTCCTCGTTTCCCCGAAATGAGTTGTGCTTACGACAAGAAATACATTAAACTTGCCTTTGAAGTTGCCGAAGAAAACAACATTCACCTTCAGCAAGGCGTGTATATCGGCGTTACGGGTCCCACATTTGAGACACCGTCGGAATACAAATTCTTTGGCAAGATAGGAGCCGATGCAGTAGGTATGAGCACAGTACCCGAAGTAATTGTGGCACGTCACATGGGATTGCCCTGTTTTGCGCTCTCCATCATCACCGATATGGGCATCACCATCTCCGGCGAGGTAGAAAAACCCACCCACGAAGAAGTTCAGAAAGCCGCAAACGCTGCCGAACCCAGAATGACAACAATCATCAAAAAGATGATAGAACGCATGTAAATGGACAACACATTTGCATCATCTGCCCTTGAACTTTTTCGTTACCAAAGTCGCGAAAATAAAGTTTACGCGCAGTACATCAACCATTTAGGAATAAAGCCCGAAAGTGTTACCGACCTTTCGGGCATACCTTTTTTGCCCGTACAGTTTTTTAAAAGTCACGAGGTGATAAGCGGCGGCTTTAAACCCGACGAATGTGATGCTGTGTTTACATCGAGCGGCACCACGGGAATGACCACAAGCCGGCATTTTGTAAAAGACATCAACCTGTATTACAATAGTCTTGAAAAAGGGTTTGAAGAATTTTATGGCAGCCCAAAAAACTACACCATACTTGCCCTTTTGCCATCGTATTTAGAGAGGAAAGGTTCGTCGCTAATAGTTATGGCTCAGCGGCTTATGCAACTTTCGGGACAAAAAGAAGAAGGCTTTTTTCTTTACGATTTTGCTGCACTTCAAGAACGGATTCTCCAAGAAATTGCCGCCAACAAACGTGTATTATTAATAGGTGTAACCTTTGCACTATTGGATTTTGCCGAACAATTTCCGCAGCATTACGGCGACAATGTGATAATAATGGAAACCGGCGGAATGAAAGGTCGCAAAAAAGAGATTGTCCGCGACGAAGTTCACCATCTGTTAACCACGCAGTTAGGCGTAAAAAGCATTCACTCGGAATACGGCATGACCGAATTGCTTTCGCAAGCATATTCGCAAGGCGGCGGCATATATCGCGAAACCTCCACAATGAAGATAATTATTCGCGACAGCACCGACCCTCTGCGCCCCGCTCCAAAAGAAACAGCCGGCGGAGTCAACATCATCGACCTTGCCAACCGCTATTCGTGCGCCTTTATCGAAACCCAAGATATCGGCATTAAGCACAGCGACGACTCGTTTGAAATCCTCGGACGATTCGACTCATCAGACATTAGAGGATGCAGTTTGATGTATGCCGGAAATTAAAAAAAATCTAATTGCAAAAATTTTCGCTTTTTTTCTGAAAAAACACTTGACAATTCAAATTTTTTAATATATTTGTAACATTAAAACAAATAAATTAGAACTAAAACCTTTAAAAGCAAAAGCAATGGGATTTTTCAAAAGATTATTCAGAATAGGCCAAGCCGAAGTTAACAGCACACTCGACGGCTTAGAGGATCCTATCAAAATGACAGAGCAAGGTATCCGCGATATGGAACAAGACCTTGACAAGAGCATAAAGGCACTCGCCGAAGTAAAAGCAACCTGCGTTCGCTCTAAAAACGAACTCGACAAAGCAAAACAATCGGCCAACGACTACGAAAACAAAGCAATGATGCTTTTGAAACGCGCCGAGCAAGGTGCAATGTCGGGCGACGAAGCCGACCGTCTTGCTACAATGGCATTACAGAAAAAGAGCGAAACCGTACAGAGCATTCCCACTTTGCAAGCCAATTACGATAAGTATTGTGCAGCTGTTGCCAAACTCGAAGACTCGGTTAAAAAACTTCGTGCCAACATTTCTAAATGGAAAAACGAAGCTAAAATGCTTAAAGCACGTGCCAAAGTTAGCGAGGCTACAGCCAATGTAAACAAACAATTGGCAGGTATCGACTCTACCGACACCATAGCAATGCTTGAACGTATGAAAGAAAAAGTTGACCAGCAAGAAGCTCTTGCAGATTCTTATTTAGACATTGCCAATGCTGAAGTTGGTGCCGACAATGAAATTGACTCTGCACTCGAAAGCACAGGCGGAAGTCTTGAAGCTTCTTCTGAATTAGCTGCCCTCAAAGCACGCATGAGCGAAGCTAAAGCAATCGAATCATCGGTTGAATCTTCAAAAGCCATATCTGATGCAGCTGTTTCCGACCTTGATATGCTTAAACAAAAAATGGCAGAACCGCAGGCTGCACAGCAAGCCGACGTTGCCGAAGCTCAACAACAAGCAGATCAATCGGCGCTTTAATACATAGCCCCAAACCATAACGGTTGGCTCTTAATAGTATTAGTTTTACACTTTTGCTATTTTGAGCCAACTTTTTTTGTTAAAAAAAATTAATAATATCCGATAATTTGTAATTTTGCCAAATGATTAACTGAAAAAACTAAAAACTATACCATGAAAAAAGTTGTTCTATTAGCCGCAGCAACCGCCATACTATCAGCGGCAAATGCGCAAGTACCGACAACGCCTATTGGGATATCTATTCCCGACGGCTTCCAAACCACATCATTCTACATTTCTGGCAACGGCGAAAAAGCAATCGCCGGATTCAAAAACAATGAATCTGTAAAATTTCTCCTCTACGAAAAAAAAGGTGGCAAATTCTCCGAAGGCGAATCGGTTCCCTTTCTTGACCAACTAATTGCCGACAAGAAAAACCCGCTTACACCTTCGCTCAGCCACGACGGCACTCGTATCTATTTTTCTGCCAAAAACGAAAAAGGCGACAACGACCTTTTTTATGCCGACAAAGACAATGGCAAATGGACAGAACCCGTAAATATGGGCGAATCTATCAACTCATCTGCCAACGAAACCTATCCCTCAGTTAGCGCCGACGGTCTTAGCATCTATTTTATACGTCCGCAAAATGGTGCAAAAGACGACCGCTGCGGCACAATTTTCACCTCCACACGCACACCTTACGGTGAATGGAACGAAGCTGTGGCACTTGTAGAGCCTTTGAACCTCGGCTGCGAAACCGCTCCTTACATTGCCCCCGACAACAAAACATTATACTTGTCGTCGATTCGCGAAGGCGGCAAAGGCGGATTTGATATTTACTACGCCAACAAAGTTTCGCCGCTTTATTGGATTCTTCCTATTGCTTTAGACACTATCAACACATCCAACGACGAACTTTTCCCCGTTTACAACGCCGAAAGCAACAAATTGGCGTACCTTTACCGCGACCCCAAGAACAAAAAGAACATTACATTTGCCGATGTAACCATAGCATCGAAACTACTTCCGTCGGACAATTGCCGCTACTACGGAAAAATCATAGATCAGGAAACACAAAAACCTATGTCCGCTACTATCGAAGTTAGCGACGCATTTTCATCAGGTGTAATTGCTTCATTTACAAACGACAACGAAACTGGTATTTACGATTTTGTGCTTCCAAAAGATAAACGCAATGTTTTTCTTGATTACAGTGCTAAAAACTATTCGCACACCATTCTCGACAAAAACGTTACCCAAAACGAAGAAAAAATTGACGCAAGTCTGTTTAAAAACATACAACTTACCCTCAACATCTACGACCAAGCAATGTTCGACCCCTTGGAAACCGACATCACAGTAAAAGTAGACGGTCAAAAAGAGAACATCACAGCCGAAAAAATCGACCTTGGTCGCTATCGTCTCACACTTCCTATCGGCAAAAATTACAAGATTTACCTTACACAAGACCTCTACGAAGATTATGTAATGGATTTTGACCTCACACGCAAAGTTCAGTTTCAGGAGTTTGAGCGCGATGCCGAGTTGGTATCTATGAAAGAAAACATCACCATCAATGTTGACGGTGTAACAGAGCCTATCGAAATTGAAATTACCAACCTCTCTACCAAAGATCACCACGTTACCACCGTTACCACCGACAAAAACGGCAAAGCTGTAATTCCGGTGCGCAAAGGCGATAAATACTCAATCAACATTATGCCAAAAGGTTACTCGTTTTACAGCGAGACACTCGACCTAACTCAAGACAAAAAACGTGTGGTATCAGCCAAACTCGAAAAACTGCAAGCCGACACCAAGATGGAACTTGAAAATATCACATTTGCATCTAACAGTGCCGATATAGCTTCATCATCGTACGAAGAGTTAAACCGTCTTGTAGACCTCTTGAAACTCAACACCCAATTCAAGGTAGAAATTTCGGCTCACACCGACGACAAAGGTGCCGATGCCTACAATATGAAACTCTCTGACCGTCGCGCTAATTCGGTTGTTAACTACCTACGACTCAAAGGTATACCTTCTAACCGCCTTGTGGCCAAGGGTTACGGCAAAACCAAACCCCTCGTGCCCAACACAAGCGACGAAAACCGCGCTAAAAACCGCCGTGTAGAATTCAAAATAATTGGTACCGACTTATAATCCGAATAATCATGAAAATAAAAAGCATAATAATAGTGTTGCTTGCGTGCATGGCAGCACAATCTGTTTCGGCACAACGCCGCCTCAAATACAAAGACGTATTCGACGATATGCCAAACGTAAAACCTGAAATATCGTACATGCGCTACGAAGAACTTCGTCAGCAAGACCCCGAATTTACCAACACCTATTTTCAAATGGGTCTGTTAGATTGGGCGTGGCTGCAAGACGAAGACCCGTTTGTTAACACTCAGCGTGTTAACCAATTAATCTACGACACAAAACTTTTCCTCGGTGTTTGCGCAGGTTACCTAAAACGCGACGACAAAGAGGTAAAGAAAAACAAGACTTACTATTCTAATTACCCCATTATTCCAGATATGGAGCAACTTGACTATCAAGATGTTGTCAACTATGTAAACAAAACCATCGACAAGGTAAAAGAATACGAAACCAACGTTACACGCATTATTGGATTCTACACCAAAACTGTGGAGAAAAACAACAACTGCGTGGAACTTTTCAAAAATATCGTTGCCACACAAAGCAACTACAAAAACCTTCTGATGTCGGCAGATAAAGACATCAAAAAGCAATTGATAGAACTTAGACAAAACTTCGACTCGGTAAATTATTACTTCAATGAGTACAAAACCGCACTTGCCAACTATCCTATCAAGCAGTATAATCAGCAATTAGAAGTAATTCCGATTTCCACCTATCGTTTAGACGGTCTTACATCGTCGGATTTTCTACAACCCAAAGTTCCAATTTGGGACTACCGCTCTTGGGTAAAAGAAGTTAACGGCACTATGGACGGCAACATCGCCGATGTTAAAACTCAATCGATAGCTTATGTCAATGATATTCGCCGCACTCTCAACAACTACGAAAAGTCAAAACAACCCACCGACGCCGTAGCCGAATTCAAGCCAAACAACAAACTTGTAAACCTCACCGAAAAATACGACTACAAATCGCTGATGTCGGCATGCGTCAACTACGAGACAGAGCTTGCAAACCTCAAACTCGTAACAATGAAAACGAGCAACCAACCCGCCGAGCCCGCTGCAATTGCCGAGCCTTACAATAGCAAAGTGCTGTTCTACTACGATCTATTTCAGCACAAAGATAAGTGCGACAACATTCTCGACCTTATCAAAACTCGCAACAACAAACTCACTTGCAACAAACACAAAGTGTTTATCGATTCGCTTTACACATCTACCAACGAGTTTTTCTCCAACTTTGACAACTCGCAACGCACAAACCTAAAACAAATCGAAAAAGAGTACCTTGCCAATTTTACTCAATTTGCCTCAAACGAGTTCAACCCGCAAAACGTTCAAGCTCAATGGCAAAAAGCTAACATCTCATTGGCAGTGTACACCGGCACATTCGAGGAAGCTCAAGCCGGCAACTATTACACACTTTACAACACCCGCGACGCATTTGGCAACCGCTATTCATGCGGATTCCGCAAAACCACATCTACTGCTGCACAGGGATTTGTGGCTAAAACCGACATCGAAGGCAAAGTACTTTGGGTTAGAAACATAACCAATTCACCCGCAGGACAAAATTTTGTTGTTAGCGTGATACCCGGCGACGGCGGAATCTACGTTACCACCACAGTAACATCCGACAACTCAGGCAATAAAACCCAAGTAGCCAAATACGACGAAACCGGCAAACAAACTGCAAAAGTAGATTTTAATTCGCCCCTCATTCCTGTGGCTTCGGTTTACGACGATGTAAACGAGCAAGTTACCACAGCTTTCAAAGGCACAAAACTCAATGCCGCCGCCGGAGCTGAAGACTCAGAAGTAGCCACAGCCGACTTTGCAGCCAAAGCAGCCACCCAAAAAGGTACGTTCTCTATCGACGGCAACATTTCGGGCATAATGCTGGCTTCGGGCAAAATCGTTGCGGTTTGCAACTACAAAGCCATCAAATCTGATGAACACAAAATCGACATCAAATCAGCTGGCGATATCGCTATCCTCACCATCGGTGAAACTATAACAGCTTCGCAAATGAACAGCAAAGTACCTGTATATTCGGTATATCCCGCCAAGGTAAACGCTCAAACCATCTGCATACCGGCTGTAAAAGGCAACGCAAAAACCACTTTGCTATCAACCGACCAAATTATCTACAACATTGCCGACATTGATGGCAAATTCGCATATTCAAGCGAAAAATAACCTTCCACAACATAAGTGTTCAAAAAAAAGATTTTTTGCTAAGCAAAAAATCTTTTTTTTATTAAATAGTGCTATAAAAATGATAAAAATTGCAAAATTTTTGTATCTTTGAAAAAAATAAAACATATTACTTTTTTAGGCGTCGAAAATATTAGGATACATATGAAACATATTGCAACATTAGCGATTACATTAATTTTAGGCATCAGTTCACTGTCGGCTCAGCAGATTAAGCGAGTTGGTGCACCATATATAAGGAACTATTTTCCCGAAGACTACAATGCCAGCAAACAAAACTGGTGCGGAGTACAAGACTGTCGTGGAATACTTTACGTGGCCAACACGCAAGGCATTCTCGAATACGACGGCGTTACTTGGCGTACTATAAGCACATCAAAAAACTCATCGGCACTATCGTTTGCACTCAGTCCCGATGGTAGAAGGGTGTATGTAGGCGGCAATAGTGATTTGGGATACCTTGAACCTGACAGCTGCGGCAACACTCGCTACGTGTCGCTAACTCCAAGAATTCCCGAAAAGTTTAGCAACAACATCAAGGTTTACGGCATTGCCATCAACGACGGAGGAAGCAATGTGG
Source organism: Bacteroidales bacterium (assembly GCA_017962175.1). GTDB lineage: Bacteria > Bacteroidota > Bacteroidia > Bacteroidales > UBA3824 > UBA3824. Next base: position 15,165 of record JAGCVU010000049.1, read on the forward strand.
TATACTGCTCCACTTCGCAAATAATGCTGTACGAAAACGACTCCACTTTAAAAGTTTATCCTATCGGCGGCAACGAAACATTCTCGTACATTACCAACTTCAACGGACACATCTACATCAACCATTCGGCTAAAGGATACTGCGAAGTAATCAACAGCAAAGGCGAAGACGCCATTCAACTGCTGCCCGGCACCGACACTTTGGCGTCAACACAAGTAGTTGCAGTATTGTCGGAATATAGCGGCAACAAACTGTTAGTTACCAAAAAACACGGCGCTGTACTATACCGCAACGGCGAATTGGCTCCATTGAATGTGGAAATCAACAAAATGCTTGTTTCGTCAGACCTATATTGCGCCACCACTCTCAAAGGTGGATATTTTGCCTTTGGAACTCTTAAAAACGGCGTAATCATCACCGACAAAAATCTCAACCATATTAAAACGCTCAACACTTCTAACGGTCTGTGCAACAATCAGGTAATATCGCTTTACCAATCGCACGACGGTGGTTTGTGGATTTTTACCAACAACGGAATCAGCTACGCCGACCTCTATTCTCCTATATCCACAATACCCAACATCAAACGAGTATCTGCCATTGGCACTTTCAACGGAAAAGTTTATGTAGGCTCCGACAACCTCTACGCCATCGACGAGCAACAACTTAACGCTGGCATACCGATTTCAAACATCATGTCCACCGTTCAATTACCAGCCGACAAAGCACGCACGAGCATAATTTCTATCGACCCGATCGACGGACAACTCATTTGCGGCACAACCCAAGGTGTGGTAGCCATTACCGATCAAGGAGAATGTTACTCTGCCGACAACACAAAACAGGTGGTTCGCACAATATACAAACCGCGCCAGTTCAACAACATAATACTCAGCGGAAGTATCGGCGGCATTTCGGTTTACAACATAGAAAAAGGTCGTTGGCACAAACTCACAAGTATCGACAAAGGCTTCGATGTGGAAACACGTCACATTGTTGAAGACAACGACGGAAACTTCTGGATTTCCAAAAAAGAAACCGGTATTTTCAAAATAACAATCGACAGCACATTCAAAGAGGTAACTTCGTCGATACTTTACGACGACACCAAAGGTTTGCCCTCTGCTATGGGCAACTACATCTTTGAAACCGGCGACGACATTGTAGTAGCCACTCAACACGGTTTTTACCAATACGACAAAACTTCCGACACATTCGTAGAATCAGAAAAATACAACAAACTGTTTACCAGTAAAGTAGAATCAAACTACATATTCAAAGACCGTTACGGCAAAACTTGGGTAACATTTATGCAGCAAAACAAACGTAGCGGCAAAAGCGAAACACGTTTCGGATACTTTACAGGATTAGACAGCACGCAACGTCACACCGATCTCTTTGTGCCGTTTGCCAGTCGTATCACCAAATTAGCCGCCATTGCCGACAGCTGCTACCTCATTGGCTGCGACAACGAATTGATACACTACGATGCTAAACTCGACAAAAACCTACACGCTCCATTCAAAGCATTTATCCGCCACATTGAAATCACTCGAAACGATTCATTGCTATTTGGCGGAGCGTATATGGCTCAAGACGGCAAAATCGACACCATACAGAATACCAAAGACAAAATTTCGCTTCCGTATGAATTTAACGGCATAAAATTCCAGTTTGGAGCCAACGCCTACGAATTTCCGGAGCAAACCAAATTCAAATGCTATCTTGAACACAACGACGATGGTTGGAGCGATTGGAAAAACGAAAACTTCAAAGAGTTCAACAACCTTTCGCCGGGCACATATACTTTAAAAGTTCAAGCCAAAAACTATTTTGGTTTTGAAAGCGAGGTGGCTCAATACACATTCACCATTTTGCCGCCTTGGTACATGACCATCTGGGCATACACACTCTACGTGCTTATTTTGGCTGCCATTGTGGTTGTAATCATCAAAATATATCTTCGCAAACTACTCAAAGACAAACAACGTCTTGAGCAAATCGTGAGCGACCGCACTGCCGAAATTGTTGAAAAAAACAAAGAAATCACCGAGAAAAACAAGTCAATTACCGATAGTATCAACTACGCAAGCCGCATACAAACAGCTATGTTGCCGCTCGAAAGCCGAATTAAAGAGGCTCTGCCTGAGCATTTCATTCTGTTCCGTCCGCGCGATATAGTTAGCGGCGACTTCTATTGGTTTGCTGAAACTCCCGACCGCATTATTATTACCGCAGCCGACTGTACTGGTCACGGCGTTCCGGGTGCATTTATGAGTATGGTGGGAGCCGAAATTCTTACCACACTTGTAAGTAAAGGCATTGTAGAATCGCACGATATTCTTACACACCAAAACCGCTACATTCGCAAGGCACTCAACCAAGACCAAACCGAAAACCACGACGGTATGGATATGGCACTCTGCTCAATCGACAAAAAACGCAATGTTGTGGAATTTACCGGTGCTAAAAACCCGCTCATATACATCTCAGCCGATGGCGAACTTACTACCATCAAAGCCGACAAACAAGGCATCGGCGGCGATCAGATTGAAGAAGATTTTCATTACACCAAAAACGAAATTCCAATTCAGCCGGGCACATGGTACTATATGTTCTCCGACGGATACCAAGATCAGTTTGGAGGTCCTCAGCACCGTAAATTTATGATCAAACATATGCGTGAATTGCTTTTGGAAATTCACACTCGACCAGCCGCCGAACAGAGAGAAATACTCAACTCGCGTATTGAGCAGTGGATGAAAGACGGCAATACCGAGCAAACCGACGACATTCTCGTAATTGGATTCAAACTATAAGAAAAACAAATATTAAAAACCGATGAAAAAGCATTTGGACGAACAACAGGAATTTGCCAACGACCTGATTGACTTCATTTCATACAGTCCCAGCACATTCCACACCACACGCAATATCAAGGCAGCACTTCTGCGCAAAGGTTTTAAAGAATTAAGCCTCACCGAGGAATGGAAAATTGAAAAAGAGGGACGATATTTTGTGTCGCAAAACGATACCGCCCTTGTAACATTTATTGTGGGAATGGGAAGTCCTGAAACCGACGGTTTCCGCATCATAGCCGCCCACACCGACTCGCCGGGCATCAAAATCAAACCAAACCCAGAAATTTCGTCGTGTGGATACCTCAAGCTCAACACTGAAATTTACGGCGGAGCTATACTGAGCACATGGTTTGACCGTCCGCTGTCGATTGCCGGAAGAGTAGCTGTAAAAACAAAGAATCCGTTTTACCCGGAAATCAGACAGTTTAATGCCAAACGTCCGCTACTAACAATTCCCAATCTTGCCATTCACTTCAACCGCGATGTCAACGACGGCAATCCCATCAATCCGCAAAAACATCTTACACCTATATTAACCTGCATCAAATCGCCGCTCGAACAGAGCAACTATCTTGTAGATATGATTGCTGCAGAGCTCAACACCTCACCCGACAATATTTTAGATTTTGACCTTTCGCTCTACGATACAGAAAAAGGCTGTTTGGTTGGAGCCGACAACGAATTTATTCTATCACCCAAACTCGACGACTTAGCAATGATTCACGCCGCAATGGAGGGTCTGTTTACAAGTCCGGTAATCAATGCCACACAAATGGTGGCTTGTTTCGACAACGAGGAAGTGGGCAGCCGTTCAAGACAAGGTGCCGGGTCACCGTTTCTCAAAAATATATTGGAACGCATCATCTACAAGCTCAACGGCGACAAAGAGGAATATATGCGTGCAGTTTACAATTCGTTTTTGATATCAGCCGATGCAGCACACGCCATCCATCCCAATTATCAAGAGGCAGCGTGTCCCACAAACCATCCTGTTATCAACCATGGACCGGTAATAAAATACAATGCCAACCAGAAATACACCACCGACGCCGAATCGGGTGCAGTGTTTGCAGCATTGGCACAAGCAGCCGGCTCACCCATACAACGCTACACAAACCGCTCCGACATTGCCGGAGGATCCACTCTCGGCAATATTCTCACATCGCAAATCGACATCAAGAGTGTTGACGTTGGCACACCGCTTCTATCGATGCACTCAGCCCGCGAAATGTGCGGCGTGTACGATCATTTTAACATGAAAAACATATTCAAAGAATTTTTTTTGAAATAATTCGAAAAAACGCATACAAGTAAAGTTTTTTTTTGTAAATTGCGTTGTAATTAAAAATGCTAAAAGTAATATTATGGAAGTAAAAAACCACAGACTCGTAGGCGACAAAGTAAGTTTTGTTCAAGCCACAAAATGGAACAAGACGGTTGATATGAAACCCGACGCCATTATTATACACTACACAGCAGGCGCAAGCGGCGCTGCCACAGTAAAATTGTTTTCAGCAGCATCGGCTACCACATCTGCCCACATGGTAGTAAGCGAAGACGGCTCTGTAACTCAGATGGTAGACTTCAACCGTAAGGCAGTACACGCCGGCACCAGTAGCTACGGTGGACGTTCGTCGTACAACAATTTTTCAATTGGTATCGAGATTTCAAACCCTGGTTATTTGCAAAAAATCGACGGCAAATATTACACATGGTGGGAAGCAAAAAAAGAAAAAAAGACCGCTACCCCCGAAAGCAAAGTATTTGTAGGCAAACACCGCAACAGCGTTACAAAAATGAACTATTGGTACAAATATACCGATGCTCAAATTCAAGCAGTTAAGGAAATTTGCATAGCTCTCTGCAACGCCTACCCCATCAAAGAAATTCTCGGACACGAAGAAATAGCTCCCGGACGTAAATGCGACCCAGGTCCAGCATTCCCCCTCGACGAGTTGCGTACCGAAGTGCTCGCTAAAAAGAATATAAGCATCAACGACCTTTTTGCTCATGCAATGGAAGAGTCGGCTGCATCGGCATTGGTACTCGGCAAAGTAACAGTAAAACTCAACTTCCGCACCGAACCCAGCAGCAATGCAGCTTTAAAATCAAGCCCGATTCCCGCAGGAACTTTTGTTTACATCGTTGGCGAACAAGGCGAATGGTACAATATCCTCCGCGAAATTTCAGGTTGGATCGACAAGGAATTTGTTGAGCAAGACAACTCAGATAGTGATTACGATGGCGAACTTCTATCCGACAACGCTATGCTATACAGCGACGAAAAGAAAACCAAACGTCTTGTAAGCAGTCTTAATAAGGGCGTTAAATTCAACATCCTTGAACAACAAGAAAATATGTTCAAAATCAAGGCTGTTGTTCCCGGATGGGCAAGCAAGAAGTATATCACTAAACAAAAATAATTAGTTTAGATACTTCAAAAACTTAGATTCATATTTTTTTGTTTTTTTATTTTTCTCCAACAAAGACAACCCTTTTCGGGGTTGTCTTTTTTTATTGGATCAAAATTTATGGAGTTTCGAGATTAAAAATCAAACGAAATCTGAGCCTCTTCGCCGGGACGAATTATTTCAAAATCTGGATCATCACCGTTGCCTTCTATTATTTCTACAGAAGATCCGTCGGGAGTATTCTCCGGCTCTTCGGGTGGTTCGGCATCGGGATTATGTTCAAATTTCATATCAGCCACCTCGTAGATACTTACACGTTTGCCACGTGCGCGGAAACTCTTAACGCCAATAAACTCAACAGCATCAATTGTTTCGGCAGGACGTCCTTCGTTTTTGCCACCAAACGAAACCACAAGATTGGGTGCGTAATCGTCGGTGATGTCGTACATCTTGCTAGCAGTATTGTCGCCAAGTAAGAATTGCTCTTTTTCTGAAAGTTCAAAATTAAAGCGTTTGAGATAACCGAATCCAAGGTCGGCATCAAAATAAGCAAGCGAAATAGTGGTTTCAGGATTAAACTTGCGAATAAGCACTGTGTCGTCGTCGAAATGCGTGCTGAGGTCGAACCCTGTAACACGGTAGTAGCCGTTTTGGGTAACAGCAACTATACGATCATCACCGGAGAACTCGCCAAGATAATCGCCACGTTCATCTGTGTTGAGACGCATTACCGCAGTATCAAACCAAATTTTCAAGCCACCCAAAGTGCTTACGCCCGAACCCACTTTTGTGATTTTGTGGATAGGATATTTGGTAATAATGTTACCCATGGAGGCGCGGTTTTTAACACTAAGAGTGCCAAAATCGTATTCCCACGAACGTTTTTTGAGTTTTGCACGGGCTTTGAGAAGTATCTTAACAGTCTCAGCCTCGCCATTGGCGTTAGCCGAAAAATAGAGCACTTCGCTCATTTTTGAACCCTGCGTTACGTCGTATTCTTTATCACGTGTTATACCTTTAACGTTGAATCGTTTAGCGTATGCTATACCCGTTGCACCATCGCGATAGATTACGTTGTAAATAGTGCGTTCATCATTGTTGCGGAATACATTAACGTAAATAGCATCGGTGCCGATAAAGAATTTGTCGGAAATCTTTGATATAGTGTATTTTCCATTGCGATGGAAAACTATAACATCGTCTAAGTTAGAACAGTTGCAGATAAATTCGTCTTTTTTGAGACCCATACCAGCAAAACCGTCGTCCCAGTTTACATAGAGTTTTTCGTTGGCCACAACCACCTCTTTTGCCACAATATTGTCGAAATTTTTGATTTCGGTGCGACGTTGACGGTCTTTGCCATATTTGTTTTTGATATTGGTGTAATACTCTATGGCATAATCAATTATATGTTCAAGTTTGTATTTAGCCTCTTCCATCTGTTTTTCGAGACTCTTGATATAATTGTCAGCCTTGAAAGCATCGTATTTAGAAATACGCTTGATTTTCAATTCGGTAAGGCGGGTAATATCATCAATAGTAACAGGCTTTTTGAGCAAGTGCTTAAACGGTTCGAGAGCGGTGTCAATGGTTTGCACAATAGCCTCCCAAGTTTCGCAATCTTCGATAAGATTATAAATGTGGTTTTCGATGAAGATTTTTTCGAGTGATGCATCGTGCCAACTATCAGCAAGTTCGCCAAGAAGAATACGAAGTTCGAGCGAAAGCAATTCTACCGTTTTGTCAACCGAGTGACGGAGAATTTCCGACGTATTCATAAACTTAGGCTTGCGGTCAACAATTACGCACGAGTTTGGCGAAAGCGATATTTCGCAATCGGTGAAAGCGTAAAGTGCATCAATAGTAACGTCGGGCGAAACATCGGGATTGAGATTGAGCACAATTTCCACATTTTCAGCGGTTTTGTCCTCAATTTTCTTAATCTTAATTTTTCCTTTCTCGTTGGCCGACACAATTGATTCCATAAGGCTCTCAGTAGTAGTGCTATACGGAATTTCAGTAATGGCAAGAGTGCGTTTATCAATTTTTTCGATTTTGGCGCGAACACGAAGTTTGCCGCCACGAGCACCATCGTTGTATTTTGAAACATCGATAGAGCCGCCGGTTGGGAAATCGGGATAAAGTTCAAAATTTTCATCTTTCAAATAAGCGATAGAGGCATCCATCAACTCATTGAAATTGTGAGGAAGAATCTTAGACGAAAGTCCCACAGCAATACCTTCAACGCCTTGAGCCAACAAAAGCGGGAACTTAACCGGCAGAGTTATAGGCTCTTTGTTGCGACCGTCGTAAGAAAGTTTCCATTGTGTGGTTTTGGGATTGAACACAACGTCTAATGCAAGTTTTGAAAGACGAGCCTCAATGTAACGAGGTGCAGCAGCGCTGTCGCCGGTGAGAATATTACCCCAGTTTCCCTGAGTCTCAATCATCAAATCTTTTTGACCGAGTTGCACAAGTGCATCGCCGATAGACGCATCACCGTGAGGGTGATACTGCATGGTAAAACCTACGATATTAGCCACTTTGTTAAAACGACCATCGTCTAAGCGTTTCATAGCGTGGAGAATACGACGCTGAACGGGTTTAAGACCATCATCGATTTCAGGCACAGCACGTTCGAGAATAACATACGAGGCGTAATCGATAAACCAGTTTTTAAACATACCTGAAACTGATTTCAGTTGCAGATGGTTTTGTACACCACCGTTGATACGTTCATCTTTGTCGGTAACGCCCGGCTGTGTGTTGATTTCTTGTTCCTTGTTTTGCTCGTCTGACATTTTTGATACTATTAATTGAAAAAACGCGTTTATGCACTATACGTAGTGAAAGTTTGAGTGCAAATGTAACAAAAAAATGTCTATGCCAAAAATTTTTAAAAATAAAATATAATTAAAACTTAAAAAACGTATAGAATTTAACCAATTTTGCATTACAAAAAATATACTATAAAACACATTCAAACACAAAGATTTCCAAAAGGTTAAGAATTATTATTTTTCGAAAAAAAACATAATAAATGGTAACAAAAAAAAAGTCGCTACGTTTTATAACTTGATATATAGTTCAAAGAGAATATGAGACAGTTAAAGATTACCAAATCAATTACCAATCGCGAGAGCGCGTCGTTAGACAAATATCTGCAGGAAATCGGCAAATACGAACTTATCTCTGTGGAAGAAGAAGTAGAATTGGCGCAACGTATCAAACGTGGCGACCAATCGGCCATAGAGAAATTGACAAAAGCCAACTTGAGGTTTGTGGTGTCTGTGGCAAAACAGTATCAAAATCAAGGATTAAACTTGCCCGACCTTATCAATGAAGGAAACCTCGGATTAATCAAAGCCGCAGAAAAGTTTGACGAAACACGCGGTTTCAAGTTCATCTCTTACGCTGTATGGTGGATTCGCCAGTCGATAATGCAAGCCATCAACGAACAGTCACGTATCGTGCGCCTGCCGTTAAATCAGGTAAGTTCGTTAAGTAAGTACAACAAGGCCGTATCAGAATTTGAGCAGAAACACCAACGCAGACCGTCGGTAGAAGAACTTAGCGCGATGCTCGACCTTCCACAGGAAAAAGTAGCTGATGCTATGCGCCTGTCGGGTAAACATTCGAGTATCGATGCACCGTTCGTTCAGGGCGAAGAAGGAAGCCTCATCGACGTTCTTGCCGACGCCGATGCTGTAAAGGCCGACAGCGGACTTATGAACGAATCGCTCAGCAAAGAAATCGATCGCGCACTCAGCACCCTCACCGAAAGAGAAAGACTGATTCTGAAACTTTCGTTCGGTATTCGTATTCAAGAAATGAGTCTCGAGGAAATTGGCGACAAATTTGGGCTAACAAGAGAACGTGTACGTCAGATACGCGAAAAAGCCATACGTAAACTTAGAAATACGTCGCGCAGCAACATCTTGAAGACTTACTTGTAAACAAGGTTAGAATTCATAATTAATTTTTTTTTGTTTTTTCGCGGCCGGAGTTCCCCCTCCGACCGCGTTTTTTATGCAAATTATTCTTCCACTACAAAACCTGAAGTTTTAGTAGTAGCAAAATCGCCGTTTTGAGTGGCATAAATAAAATAACCCTCAGTATCGGGCAAAGAATCCAAAAGGCGGAAACCATTTTCCAATCCAAGCACCATCACCGTGGTAGCAAGTCCGTCGGCATTAACTGCATCGGGCGCTATCACAGCCACACTCAAAAGACTGTCGCGCTTGGGATAACCTGTCGTGGGGTCGAGTTCGTGGGTATATTTCACTCCGTTTTCTACAAAAAAATTACGGTAATTACCTGATGTACAGAGTGATTTACCCGAAAGAGAAACCACAGCCTGAATCACTCGGTCTTCTTCGGTAGAGCCGTCGATAGGACTATCAATGCCCACACGCCATGTTTTCCCCGAAGAGTTAACTCCCTTGGCAAAAACCTCCCCTCCTATCTCTACAAGATAATTGGCATAACCCAAAGAATCAAACCATCGCGATACCTCATCAACGCTATATCCCTGAGCATTAGCATTAAAAATCAATGTGATACGCGGATCACTTTTTACTACGCGACCATCTTGAATTGTCACCTTATCAAGACCCACATACTCAAGAACACTATCAATTTCGTTTTGCGAGGGGCGGCGCATATCTTTGTGTTTTCCAAATCCCCACAACGAAACCAACGGCGAAACTGTAGGGTCGAAAGCCTTGCCGCTAATATTATAAAGGTGTAGCGAATTATCAAAAATCTCTTTGAAAAAACGGTCTACAATTATAGTAGTGTCGTTGTTGTTGATTTTGGTAAGTTGCGATTCTTTGTTGTATGCCGACATAGAATTGTCGAAAGCGGTAAGAATAGAATCAATTTGCGGTTTAAGGTTTTCACCTTTGAAACTTTTATAAGTGATATGCCAAGTGGTGCCTTGTGCAAAACCTTCAACCATAACATAACCACCTGAATCCGAACGGCTTGTGCAACTTACAGCACACAAAGCGGTAAAAAAACAAAAGAGTTTAATTGTACGAAACATTATTATTGATTTTTGAATAATCTTCGTTTGAAATAAATTTAGATGGCGAAACCACAATAATATATCCGCCATCTTGCTCAATTACACCTTTTATATAAGAAGGCGCGGTAAAATCTGACGGCATCACATCCACATCCTTAATTTCGCTGCGAGAAAATTCGCCCACCGAAAGCACCTTATCTACAAGGGCACCAAAAGTTCTTATGCCCATATCGGTTTCTACCTCAAACACAACGGTATAGGCATTGGTATCTTTTCCGTCAGAAGGCAAAGAAAGGCGTTTGAGAGTATCTATTACCGGAATAACCTTTCCCCTAAAATGCGTAATGCCAACAATATAAGATGCGGCATCCGACATTGGCAAAAGCGATTCAGTGAGGATAACTTCAAGCACACAACTCACCGGCGCGGCATACATACGTCCGCCAACACGGTAAACCATATAGGCATCTTTGTTTTGAACTGATGGTGTTGACTGTGGCATAGGATAGGTTTTTAATAGATATAAAAAAAGGAGCAAGCTCCTTAAAACGCACCGCTACAACCGCTTACCCTTGCTACCTTCCGATCCTGGGGGAGTTCGCAGGAGCTGGTCGAATAAGACTTACTCCGAGTGCAAAAGTATAAATGTTTTTGCATTCTAAAAACTTTTTTGGAGTTTTTTTGAATAAAAAAAACGGCGGCAATATAAACTTATGACAATAAGTATATTACCACCGAAAAAATTATTTGGTAAGTTGTGCTATGGCTTGCGCCACTTTTTCAAATTCAAATTGCTTGAATACACCGTTAAACTGCGCTTGAATTTTATCGTTGCAAAGATTGCCAATGCTACCGATGTGAGTGTGATTCAATGGTTTATCCCAATGGAATTTACCTTCAAACACCTGATGACCCACCTCTTTGTAAGCATCGCGGAATGGCACGCCTTGCACCACCATTTCGTTTAATGCCTCAACGGTGAAAATGGGCTGATACATTTCGTTTTTGAGAATATCTTCGCGGGGTTGAATTTTGGGCAGAATAAATTCCATAAAATCCAAACACATCTGCATACGCTCAAACACAGGCAGATAACTCTCTTTTAAGAGTTGAAGGTCGCGGAAATATCCGCAAGTAAGATTGCCGGTAATGCGGTTGAGTTCAAAAGGTAACACGCTGATTTTGTTGCAATAACCGCGCATAAGTTCAAATACATCGGGATTGGCCTTATGCGGCATTATCGACGAGCCGGTGGTGTATTCCTTTGGCAAGGAAATAAACTTAAAATTCTGACTCATAAACAAACAACAGTCGGCGGCAAATTTTGCCAACGTTTGCGACACCTGAGCCAAAGCCGTTGCCACAACGGTTTCCACCTTGCCACGGGTCATCTGGGCATAGACAGAATTGTAGTCGGGTGAATCAAAACCGAGCAAATCAGAAGTGCGCTGACGATCAATCGGGAACGACGAACCATATCCAGCCGCACTGCCGAGAGGATTGCGGTTGTTGATTTTCCAAGCCGAAAGAAGTGTCCAAATATCGTCGGCGAGACTTTCGGCATAACATCCGAACCAAAGTCCAAAACTACTCGGCATAGCAATTTGCAAATGCGTATATCCGGGCAGAAGCACATTTTTGTATTTTTCGCTTAATAATATAAAGGTGTCGAAAACGCCTTTTACGGTTTCGATAATTTTTTGCAGTTTGGCGCGGGTGAAAAGACGCACGGCAGTAACCACTTGGTCGTTGCGGCTGCGGGCG
>JAGCVU010000050.1 GCA_017962175.1 Bacteroidales bacterium
CGTAAATACGACCACGACTTAAAAGTATATCGCGACAGCGTGAATATTTTAAAATATGCGAAAGAAGAAGGGTTCACTATGGGTGAAGAAAAAGGACGATCAGAGGCTATGCTTGAAACCGCCCGCAACGCTAAGGCTTTGAACTTACCCATTGAGACCATTGTGCAACTCACAGGTCTCACTCCCGAAGAAATTGAAAACTTATAATTTATGATAATATATTATAATAATATTATAAATTTTTATACGGGGGGGGGTAAAACGCCCTTCTCGTAATTTATTTTACACTTGATAATTATCGTTCCCCTGTGGATTGTCCTTAAAGGATATTCCGCAGGGGATTTTTATTAACAAATAAACAACAAACAATATGAAAAAACTTCTCTTTTATTCATTGTTATCATTATCATTGTTTGCCTTGCCTTCGTGCGGCAGCGATAAGGAAGACGAACCAAAACCCGAACCAAACCCCGAACCCCAATCCACTATTATTCCCGTTTCAAGTCTGACTCTCGACAATACTTCTATAACGATTGTTGAAGGTGAAACGTTCACTCTAACAGCCACTGTCACTCCCGACAATGCCACCGACAAGACTGTGACGTGGACATCGAGCGATGCTACAGTTGCAACGGTAAGCGATGGCAAGGTGACAGCCGTCAAGGAAGGAGCGGCTACAATTACCGCCAAGGCAGGCGACAAGACTGCCGAGTGTAAGGTGACAGTGACTGCGCCCAAGCCTGTCAATGAGTATGTCGCCAAGGCTTTTTCTGTATCAGAAACCAAGCAAGTATATTTCTCCTCCGGCAATTTGCAGTACTATTACAAAAATATGGAATGGCGTTTTGCCCCATTGCAGTACGACTGCATAGGTTCTGGCAATAAAAACATCTCTGACGATTATGACGGCTACATCGACCTCTTTGGCTGGGGTACAGGCAACAATCCTACACTTGCAAGTAATGCCCCTGCTGATTATGCCACTTTCTCCAACTGGGGTGACAAAATCAAAGACGGAAATGAATGGCAGACCCTCACTGCCGACGAGTGGTATTATCTCATTCATTCTCGTGAAAATGCCTCGGAAAAATATGGCGTGGCAGAGGTCGCCGGGGTGCAAGGATTGATTTTGCTTCCCGACGGCTGGAAGTTGCCTGAAGGTCTTTCGTTTAAAAGCGGTCTGACGGCTTTTGATGTTCGTGGTCAGGAATATTACAAGACCATAAATAATTATTCCGCTGAAGAGTGGCGGAAGATGGAATCTGCAGGCGCGGTGTTTCTTCCCGCTGCGGGCTATCGCCTCGGGACATCTGTGGATGTCGTTGGCGACTACGGTTGGTACTGGACAAGTTCGTTTGAGATCTTCGATGACGCCGTTGCAAGGAAACTGTACTTTGGCTCGTTTATGGCAGACGCGACCTACGGCTGCGGACGTTTCTGTGGTTGTTCTGTACGCCTTGTCTGTGCGGCGCAGTAATTAGTATTATTTGACTCCAAAATAATATTCCAATCCCCGCTCATCATTGCAGATTTGCGGGGATTTTTTTTGATTTTCCCCCTCATTTCTTAAATAAAGTTTAAGTTTTTGTTCTTATCCGTTGTAATCCAAAAATTATTTCTACTTTTATAACTCGAAATTTATGGGGATTTTTTAGGAATCCCGTTGAGTAGGTTTGAATTATTATTTGGAAAATGAAAGTCTTTAAAAATCACGGCACTATTGGCATTCTCACCGGCGGCGGCGACGTTCCGGGTCTAAATCCTGCCATTCGCCGTATCGTGGGCAGCGCTATTGCCCAAAACTACAAAGTGCTTGGTATTAAACGCGGATGGGCGGGTCTCGTTGAGATGGTGAGAAGCCGAAATGTGGACAACCGCGACTGTTTTGAAGAGTTTTCGCAGAGTGTGCTCAACGCCACAAGTATGCACGTGGAGACATTTCTGCACTCTTCGCGCACAAAACCATCGGAACTCAAAGCCGACGACGTGCCCGAGCATCTTAAAGACCTTTACAACGAGCCTACCAACGACCTTACCCCCGAGGTTATCAAAAATATCGAATATCTCGGTATCGACTGCCTTGTGGTGATTGGCGGCGATGATACTTTAAAATATGCCTTACGCCTTCACAACGAGGGAGTTAAGATTGTGGGTATACCCAAAACAATGGACGGCGACGTGCCCGGCACCGACTACTGCCTCGGATTCAGCACCTGCATCACCCGCACCATCGACCTTATCAACACTTTGAGCGTGTCGGCAGGTAGCCACGAGAGATTTTTGGTGATAGAAGTTTTTGGACGTTACGCCGGATTTACAGCAATGCTTCCTGCCGTAGTAGGAGTGGCAACTCGCTGTGTGATACCCGAATACAAATTCAGCGTAAATCAATTGGCAGAACTCCTTGTTGAAGACCGCGCCAAAAGTCCCGACCATTTTTCTACCGTGGTGGTTTCCGAAGGTGCCAAGTTCAACGGATTTGAGCCTCAGCCCGATGCCACAGGACACCTTACACACGGCTGCGGAGAGGAACTTGCTTACCGTCTGCGCAAAGCCTCGGCAAAATACAACGGCGGCAAACGCATCGACACCATTTTCCAAAACCTCGGATACCTTGTACGCACAGGATGTCCCGACTTCTCAGACTCTATCGTGCCCATCGGCTTTGCCAACGTGGCTATGGAATCGATTCTCAACAAGAATTTCGGCGTAATGACAGCCCTGCGCAGCGGAATGTACACCACATCGCCGCTCGAAGTGGTGGCATCGGAAACCAAGGTTGTTGATGTGGAAAAATTCTACGACACCGAACTCCTCTGCCCCAAGAAGGCTGAGTTTAGCGGACGTCAGATGATGTGGATGACAAGTTTATAGAATAATAATTTTTTCAATAATGAATATAGAACAAAATCTACAAGAAATTGTAATTAAGGCAGTTGCCGATATTTATAACAAAGAAGCCGCACCCGCGATGGTGCAGGTTCAAAAAACAAAAAAAGAGTTTGAGGGCGACCTTACTGTGGTGGTTTTTCCGCTGTTGAAACTTTCGGGAAAGAAACCCGAGGACACCGCCAACGAATTAGGCGAATACTTGGTAAAAAATTGGGATCACGCCCGCAAATTTAATGTGGTAAAAGGCTTTTTGAATATCTCTCTTAAACAAGATACTATCACAAAACTTTTGCTACATATCAATTCGGTAGAAAATTTTGGAGTAACGCCCATCACCGACAAATCTCCTAAAATTTTATTAGAATTTTCTTCGCCCAACACCAACAAACCGCTCCACCTTGGACACCTTAGAAACAACTTCCTTGGTGATTCCATCTCGCGCATTCTCAAAGCCGGTGGCAACAATGTGGTAAAGGTAAACCTTGTAAACGACCGTGGCATACATATTTGCAAATCGATGCTTGCTTGGCAGAAATGGGGCAACGGCGAAACTCCCGAATCGTCGGGTATGAAGGGCGACCACCTTATAGGAAAATATTACGTGCTTTTTGACCAACATTACAAAGACGAAATCAAACAACTTATGGCTGAGGGACTTACCGAAGACGACGCCAAACAAAAAGCACCTTCTATTATAGAGGCTCACCAAATGCTTCAAAAGTGGGAGGCAGGCGACCCCGACACCGTGGCTCTTTGGAAAAAAATGAACCAATGGGTATACGATGGTTTTGACGTAACGTACAAACTTATGGGTATTTCGTTCGACAAGATTTACCACGAATCAGAAACCTATCTCGAAGGTAAACAGTACGTTGTGGACGCTCTCAACAAAGGAATCTGCCAAAAAGACGAAACTGGCGCCACATATATCGACCTCACCGCTGACGGTCTCGACAAAAAAATCCTCCTCCGCAGCGACGGCACCACTGTTTATATGACCCAAGACCTTGGCACAGCCGCCCTCCGCTATCGTCAGTACCATTTCGACCAACATATCTATGTGGTTGGCAACGAGCAGGATTACCATTTCAAAGTGCTCAAACTCGTTCTCAAAAAGATGGGATTTGAGTGGAGCGACGCTATCAAACATTTCTCTTACGGCATGGTAGAATTGCCCAACGGCAAAATGAAATCGCGCGAAGGCACTGTTGTTGACGCCGACGACCTTATAGCCGAAATGACCGAAACCGCACGCAAAACCTCTGAGGAACTTGGCAAACTTAACGAAATGACCCCTGAGCAGCAAGACGTTACAGTCTCCACAATTGCAATGGCTGCTCTCAAATACTTTATATTAAAAGTTGACCCCAAAAAGACCATACTTTTCAACCCTGCCGAAAGTATCGACTTCAACGGCAATACAGGTCCGTTTGTGCTTTACACCTACGCACGTATCCGCTCTATTTTCCGCAAGTTGGAAGAAAAATCTATCGAACGCGTTACTCTAAATGCTGATTACGAAGATTTTAACGCAATGGAGGCGGAACTTGTAAAACGCATCGCCGATTTCCCCAACGTAGTAGCCGAGGCTTGCAACCTTTGTTCGCCCGCACAGATTGCCAACTACGTGTACGAACTCAGCAAACAGTACAACCAGTTCTACCACGATTGCAAAATAGTTTCAGAAGAAAACGCCCAAGCCCGCGAATTCCGCATCATCCTCAGCGACAATACAGGAAAAGTTATCGCTAAATGCTTGAATATGTTGGGTATCAACGTTTTGGAACGTATGTAACCATCGCAATCAAAATAGAATAATATTTAGAAAGTGTCGAATCAGCCCGTGATGTCATCACCACGGGCGATTTTGTACCTGATAGACAACCTGCAATTTCGCTTCCGCCGAGTTTGGTGGCAGATTTGTAAAACGCATTGCCCGCCTCGATATTCGGAAACAGCAGACAATCTGCATCGCCCTTGATAGGTCCGTTAATGCCTTTAATATTAGCGGTTTCGGGGTCGATGGCAATATCAATGCTCATAGGTCCGTCGGCAATGCACGGTAATTGTCCGCGGTCCGACATTTTTGAGATGATAGCCGCATCCACACCAGCATCAATAGCCGGCGAAATCAACTCGGTGGCAGCAATAATCGAAATCTTGGGTTTAGCAATGCCCAAAACATTAGCCATAGATTCTAATGCGTTGAGTATCACCAATTTTTGTTTTAAGTCGGGATTTGGAATTATAGCCGAATCACCAAAAATCACAAGTTTCTGCAAACGACTGTTTTGCAACACGGTAACGTGCGTTATTTGAGCCGAATTAGACAAAAGTCCATTGTGACGGCTGAGAATTGCTTTGAGATATTTCTCGGAACTGATAAGCCCCTTCATAAGCATATCGGCATTGCCCGTGGAGACAATCTTAACAGCCTCTACCACAGCGGTTTCGTCGTCGGCAATATCTAATATATCGTAATCTGTTAAATCGTGAGCGTATTGGTCAACGGCAGATTTAATTTTGCTTTGGTTACCTACAAAAATAGGTTTTACAAGTCCCTCTTTTTGAGCCATTTGCACAGCCATAACAGTGTGCGCATCGTAAGGACACGCCACCGAAAGTTTCATTCCCCTCTTTTGCTGCGCCAACGGCAGAAGTTGTTCTAAATTGGTTATCATCTGTTAAAAAAAATTACTCTGTAAAGATACAAAAATTATTTGTTTGAAAACTGCGAAATTTTCGTAAAAAAAATAAAAAAGCCATTTTTTTGCAAAAAAAACAAAATGAATGACTCAAATGGTAATTTTTTTGTTTATTTTTGAACTGATTTATTAATCAAAGCAAATGTATTAACTTATAAAATTTTATCGTTATGTTAAATTGGATTATTTGGATCATCTTAGGTATACTTGCCGGATTTGTGGCAGGTAAACTTTTCAGTGGCAGAGGTCACGGATTAGTAGTTAACCTTATTCTCGGTATCGCCGGTAGCCTTTTGGGCGGATGGCTATTCAGCCTTCTCGGTGGTCATGTAGACAACGCATTCAGTCTGAAAGCGTTCCTCGTTGCAGTAGGTGGCGCTGTGGTTATTTTATTTATCTTCAGATTGTTGCGTGGTAAATAACCATAATTTGAGATTATTGACGACGGGCATCGCTGTCGGTGTCCGTTTTTTTTGAGGCAATGTTATTAAAAATTATAGAGAAATGAGATTGAAGCAAACTTTATTGATGTTGGCCATATTGTTGTTTACAGGACAAGTGTCTATGGCTCAGTACAGAATTTATGGCGGATTCAAGCCTAAGCGTGCATACGGTAATTTTGACACCACAGTGCTAAATCGTGCTATTTATGCGGTCAAATTTACCGACAAAAACAATTCGCCTTATTCGGTTGAAAATCCACAACAGTTTCTTTCGCAAAAAGCGTTAGACCGCCGCGCCAAATATAAAATTGGCATCACTGAACAGGATATTCCTGTAAATCAGTCGTATATTGATGAACTTAAAAAATTGGGGTTTGTACTCCGCGGACAGTCGAAATGGCTCAACTGTGTGTGGGTAGAATGTCCCGAATCTAAGTTGGAAGAGCTTAAGAGTTTGTCGTTTGTTGACTACAACTATAAATGGCGCAATCCTCAGCCCAAAGACGCTCCGAAACCCGACAAATCAAAACGTCCCAAATTGTCGAAAGATGTTTTGGACAACTCTTTTCAGCGTGATTACGGTAAGGCTCAGAATCAAACCGAAATGCTTAATATCCAGTCACTTCACAACCTCGGATTTACAGGCAAGGGCGTTACAATTGCTATTTTGGACGCTGGATTTACCAAAGCCGACCAGATGCCCGTGTTTGAGTCGATGTTTTCGGATAAAAGAGTGTTGGGCGTTTCCGACTTTGTAGAAGACGATGCATATGTGTACGACCAGGGCAACCACGGTATGAATGTGCTCTCGTGCATAGCCGCCAACCAACCCGGACAGATGATAGGCACAGCACCCGATGTGTCGGCATATCTTTTCCGCACAGAGGATGAGGACACCGAATATATTATAGAGGAGTTTAACTGGTTGGAAGCCGCTGAAAAAGCCGACAGCCTTGGCGTTGACATTATCCATAGTTCGCTTGGTTATCAGGATTTCGACGACAAATCAACCTCTTATCAGTACAACGAACTTGATGGAAATACAGCTATCAGCACTGTTGCTGCCGATATTGCCGCATCCAAAGGTATTTATGTAAACGTAAGCGCAGGCAATTCCGGTGATGAACCGTGGTTGCATGTTACTTCGCCCGCCGACGCCGATAGTTGTATGTCGGTAGGAGCTGTTGACTCTAAAGGCAAGATTGCATTTTTCAGTTCGCAGGGACCTTCATTTGATGGTAGAATGAAACCTGAAGTTTGTGCCAAGGGATTAAATGCCGCTGTTGAAGGCATTTCAGGCCACATAACTACATCAAGCGGAACATCTTTCTCTGGACCCATTATGGCTGGTTGTGCAGCTTGTCTTATCCAAGCTCACCCCAAGGCTCATCCTTACGACATTATTACGGCTATCAAACTTTCAGGATCTAAATTCAAAGAACCCGATAATATTTACGGCTACGGTATTCCTGATATGGCTGTTGCTCATAAGATTCTTGAAAAAATGGGTTATTAGAAACAATGAAATAAGCAAAGCGGTAGCGTATAAGGTATTGAATAAAAATAAGTTGTAGTTTTTTTGAAAAAAGTTTTCATAAAAATTTGCAGACATATTTTTTTCATTTACCTTTGCCGCGCGAAACAAAAACCGCAGGAGAGATGGCAGAGCGGTTTAATGCACCGGTCTTGAAAACCGACGAGGGTAACACCTCCGGGGGTTCGAATCCCTCTCTCTCCGCTTTTTTCTTTTATTAAAATGTCAGCAAACAAAAGCAAAAACAAATTAGATCTTTCTTCGGAATCGTTTCCGTTTGTGGGCAAAATCAAACTCAACGAATCGGGTTTCGGTTTTGTGCAGTTCAACGGAGTGGGTATCTATGTTGCTCCTAAATTATTGAAAGATAAAGGTTTCAACGATTTTGACCTCGTTAAAGGCGAATTTGTGTCTTCGTTTGATAAAAAGAAAAAACAAGACGGATATACCGCTGTGGAAATTCACAAGGCTGAATAATATTTTTTGGGTATTTCTTCTCCGATTTTTTTCTACGGTTTCAACATTTTTTTCTTTACAGCATCTTTGCAAAGGTAAATGTATGTGGTATTGAGTTTTATGTAATCTTCCGACATATACCAAATGCCCTTGCGTCCGTATTGCGTTCCCCACGAATTTTTTACCATGTAGTATTTTTGACCGTCAGAATCTTTGGCAATGCCGTATATGAGCATCACGTGGTCGTAGGTAAATTGCCAATTATCCCATTGAGTTTGACGGATTTGCTGTATTTTCTCCGGGTCTAATTTTGATTTGTATTTGGCAATGCCGTTGGTATAAAAATCGCCCGAAACGTCGCCGCCCCATGCCACGCAAAAACCGTTTTCGATGGCTTGGTCGAGGATGGTCATCAAACGGTCGATGGGCAGGTTGAAACTCGGTTTTAAACGCCATTTGTACATAGCCTCTATCACAAAGTTTTCGTAAAACGGATGGTGCGTAAAACTCGTCAGGCTGATATAATTGTCCCAATCTATGTCGAGAGTTGCCGCAAATGATTGAGGTGTGTATGTTTTGCCCTCGTATTCAAATGTTTGGGGACATTTGCCTATGTATTTATCAAGTACATTTTGCACCGAATCTTGCCAACCTTTTATGGTGCGTACACCTTCGTAGGCAAGTCCCGACGCATCGGCTGGTTTTGTATGGTTAGTGCCTGTGCCATAATATTTTACAACCTCTTTGTAAACATCTCTAAATTCATTGAAATTTGCCAACGTATCGCCTACCAAACTTCCCGGTGCAGGCATAGCGTTTTCGGGACAAATGCCGTATTTTTTTATTACCTCAAACACATCGTCAGCCGCGCCGCCCTCGCATATTTGACTATATCCGTGCATTCTCACATGGTGCGTGGCGCAGTCCATATAATCCTTATTGGCAACAAACATTTCGCAAAGGTCGTATGTTTTGCCCGATTTGCGCAAAATCTCGCTCTCCACAAACCCCAACGTTGCATAATCCCAACACGTACCGCTTTGATTTTGGTCTTTTACAGAGGTGATGGGGTTGGATTTGATGGTGGTGAAGGTTTGGGCATTTGCCACAAAACCTAAAAATGTCAGGGAAATGAATAGAAATGTTTTTTTCATAATGGTAATAATTTAAATATGTAGAGACGTCATATTATGGCGTCTCTACAAATGGCGTTTGTATTTTATTTCGTCACCTTATCAAATGCCTCCACAAACCTGTCGATTTCTTTTTCGGTGATGCAGAGCGGCGGAATGAGGCGGATGGTGTTGACTCCGCCCGAAAATCCTGTGAAGATGTGCTCGTCGAACAACAGGCGTTTGCGGATTTCGGCAGCATCGGCAAAAGTTTCAATACCAACCATCAAGCCACGACCGCGAAGGTCTTTTATTGCCTTGTGGCCTTTGAGTTTGCCCATCAGGTATGCGCCCATCTTGGCGGCGTTGTCCACGTAGTTGTGCTTAGCCATCACGTCGGCGGTGGCAATTGCAGCGGCGCATCCGAGGTGGTTGCCGCCAAATGTGGTGCCCAACATTCCGAATTTTGCAGGTATATTGGGGTCAATCATTACTGCGCCCACGGGGAAACCGTTTGCGATGCCCTTTGCCATTGTTATGATGTCGGCCTTAACGCCAGAATATTGATGCGAGAAGAATTTGCCCGAACGTCCGTAGCCGCACTGAATCTCGTCGATGATGAGCATAGTGCCGTTTTGCGTGCAGAGTTCGCGGAGTTGCTTCAAAAATTCGTCAGAAGCAATCTGCACACCGCCCACACCTTGGATGCCTTCTACGATAACTGCCGCTACATCGCTGTCAATCACTTTCTTAACCGATTCGATGTCGTTGAGGTTAGCCCAAAGCACCTTGTCGGTTTTGTTGATGGGAGCCTGAATAGCGGGGTTGTCGGTAACAGCCACAGCAAGCGATGTTCTGCCAAAAAATGCGCCGTGAAAACTGATAACCTTGCTCCTGTTGGTGTAGAACGAGGCAAGTTTCAAGGCGTTTTCGTTGGCCTCTGCGCCTGAATTTACGAGGAAGAGTTTGTAATCGCTGTATCCGCTGAGTTTCTGCAACTTAACAGCCAATTCCTCTTGCAACGGAATGTGCACCGAATTGGAATAGAATCCGATTTTGCTTAACTGTGCCGTAATGGCTTTCACATAATCTTCCTGACAGTGTCCGATGCTGATCACACCGTGACCGCCGTAGAGGTCGAGATATTTTTTGCCCTCAGAATCAGTGAGTTCCAATCCCTTGGCACTCTCTATCGTTATTGGAAATAACTTAAAAACTTCAAATGTATTCACTTTCTTGAAAATTAGTTATTGTATTGGACGCAAATGTAAGATTTTTTTCGATTCAAACTCACAAAAACTGCAAATTATTCATTCCATCCTCAAATGCTCCAATGACCCAATGCCTTGGCATATAAATATATGAACAAATATGTCATAAGAGCGCCAAAGCAAGACGCCAACAATAGCATATTGTATCCGTCGTCTTGTTGCAAAAAGAAGGCAAGAGCCAACGGCACCACCAACACAATTGCTCCGGCAAATGGCAATTCTTTAAATGAGGTTATCAGTCCAAACAGCCACACTATCGCGCATAATATGGATGAGATATAAAAAATTATGTCATAATGGCTGTAATAGGTAAAAATACCTGTTGCTGGTGTTGCCCAGGCTAATATAAACAAAAGAATGAATAGTAGTTTTCTCATAATTGTTTTATTTTTAGTAGATTTATTGCTGACAAAGATAACGTTTTTTTTGGGTAAAAAAACAAAAAAAATTTTAGCCTTTAAATCCGCTCAACAGAATTTCTTCTCAAACTTTTGATGTTGATAAATCGTACAAATATTGTAATTCTCAAAAGTAATATTTTGAACTATGAAACTAGTTGTTTGTAATACAGAATGGGCAGTTGGAAAGAAGCAAAAAATGCTAAATGAAATTATTTTTGACTATTCTCCTGATATAGTATGCGCAACAGAAGTTAAGAAAGATTTTTTTCTAAATAAAGGTAATATTCTTTTTTCTGAAAGTGATTATGGGTATAACACAGTTGGAAAGTATAAAGTGAGTTTGTGGAGTAAAAAAACGTGGACTAATGTTACCGTAAAACTACCTGATGCCCCTTCCGGAAGATTCGTTTCAGCATACACGGAAGTAGATTCATCATTGGTAAATATTATAGGTATCTGTATTCCTTGGAAATCTGCCCATACGTCAACAGGATTGAAAAATAAAAAGATTTGGGAAGATCATATTTCTTATATTGATGCATTAAATGATTATTTGAATAAAGATAATGCACCTAAACAAATTATTTGCGGTGATATGAATCAAAGAATCCCGCAAGCAAAACAGCCTAACCTTGTTTTTGATAATTTAATGAATATGCTTAGAAATCATACAATAATTACAAGTGGTATAATCCCTAAAATTGAGACAGTTACAATAGATCACATTGCTGTGAAAGGGTGGGAGGTAAAGAATCTTTTTGGTGTCAGCAAAATACAAAATGGGTTAGAATTGACCGACCACGACTTAATATTCTGTGAATTGAATTAATGGATAATAACAACCCTATGTTTTTGCCTCAATCTTTTTTCCATATTGTATTAATCACCTTTTCTCGAAAATTAAATGGTTCCTTAGACCACATAACTCTGCCTGCTTTTGTTCTTCCTATTTGTCCATCTTCATCTATTATCTTTTTACTATAATCACTTGCTTGTTTTATTAATGCTTTATCAATATCTGCTGCTTCTGCCATCCATAGTATTAATTCAGGACATTGTAATAAATTGTAACTTTTAGTATTAAATTCCATATCATTAGTACATTTATTATCTACATCTTCGTAGGTCATTTCTACATCATTAAAATAGACATAAGGTATATATGAACATAATAAATGCCATTTTTGATTAGGTTCTGCTTCTTTGTAATCAATAGTTACATTTCTATGTTTTGCTCTTGCAATATAACCACCATTTTTTTGTTGATATCCTGACTTGACAAAATCATCTGATATCTCATAATGATTGTTTTTGTTAATATAAAAATTTATAAATTCTTTTAATTTCATAGTTGCCTCCAATTGTAACCCACATTTCCATAGAATTTTGCTTCTATTTCTGAGAGTATCAGATCGTTGAATTTAGAATTGTCAATATCTGTTCGATGTGATATTTCTATTTAAGTTGTTTATCTGTGTCAACAAACGGCAACTCCTTATCCCCCTTATCCTCAATTGGTTTGATATAATCGGAGGCTTTCTCGTGCGAAATCACCGAGCGACCAAGGCGGCGTTCCATTGTTTGACGGGCATCGCGAGCAACGTCGCCACCTTCCTGTGCAATTCGCTTGCTTTCTTCCATTGTTTGAGGGTTAGATTGACGGGAATATTCAGTAGTGGCAACTTCGGCGAGTGTATTGAGGGCAAGTTCGATGTTTGTCATATTGTCGCGGAGATTTTGTTTGGTAAGACCTTTATACCGTTTGTATTCACCGGTGGTCATACCGCTCCAAGCCTTGGTGAGAACGTTGGTGAGAATCGCAAAATCTTTCGGCTCGTGGATACCTGAACGATGCCATTCGTCGGTGAGTTCCTTGCGCATTTCTATCGAACGCATACGCTCGTTAATCCACTTGTCGCTGTATCCCTGACGGCGATAATCATCGACTGCCATTTGGAATGTCAGTTCTGGGTCTATCATTTGGTCAATGCGTTGACTTCCAACTTCTGCAAGCCACTGTTTTACAGGTTCGGCTTTTTTGGAGGGGATAGATTGAATGATGCGGAAAATCCCTTCAAGGTCGGCGGCCTGGGTTTTTCTACGTTTGCCGTCTGGGGCGAGCATTTCAAGTGGGGTACAAATTGTACCCCACTTGAAATTAAGCTCGGGGTCACGTGCTCTCATACGTTTTATGTATTGTTTAACGTCTGCGCTGTCGGTCAGCACTTGTACTATATCAGCCACCGAGAAATAATATTTCTCCTTTTCCGCGTCCCAAACTATGCGGACTTTCTTCCCTTCAAATAGTTGGATTGCAAAATTGTTGTCCATAATTCGTTAATTATTACATTTTTAATATCAAGGTGGGGGACATTTTGTCCCCCACCTTGATATCTTGTAAAAACATTCTTAAAACGCCGAAGGTTTCAATCTCAATCCTGCCTTTTCGTCGAGGCCGAACATAAGGTTCATATTTTCAACTGCTTGACCTACTGCGCCTTTTACAAGGTTGTCGATGACAGATTGAACAAGGAGTTGGTCGCCTTCTTTTTTGATGGAGACGATGCACTTGTTGGTGTTGACTACCTGTTTAAGGTACAAACTGCCTTCGTAAAAATGCGTGAAGGGTTCGTCTTTGTAGCAATTGCGGTAGATTTCTTTAACTTCGTCTTCTGCTTTATCGGTTGTGAACCAAACACTTGCAATGATTCCACGGGTAAAGTCGCCACGGTATGGAATAAAGTGAATAGGCTTTTGGAGCGACGGCATCAAGAGGTCTTTGGTTTGGTTGATTTCTGCCAAATGTTGATGTGTAAAAGCCTTATATACAGAGAAATTGTTGTTTCGCCACGAGAAATGGCTTGTTGCCGAAAGTTTCTGACCAGCGCCGGTGCTACCTGTTACAGCCGACACCTGAATGTCGCTTTGAATAATACCTGCTTTGAGTGCCGGCACAAGCGCCAACTGAATGGCTGTGGCAAAACATCCCGGATTTGCCAACTTACTGCAACTCTTGATTTTATCGCGGTTGATTTCGGGAAGTCCGTACACAAAACCCGTGTCGCCCACGCGAAACTCGTTGGTCATATCGATGATTTTTACATCGTTGGGGAAGTTGTATTCTGCCATCAACTTGCCTGTTTCGCCGTGAGCCGTGCAGAAGAATACCACGTCGGCTTTTTCGGTTGGCTGTTCGGCAAATTTGAGTTCGGTGTCGCCAAAAAGATCGGCGTGAACATCGTAAACAGGTTTGCCAAAATTGCTTCGGCTTACTGCCCAAACTATTTGTACATCAGGGTGATAAGTTAAAATTCTGAGAAGTTCGCCGCCGGTGTATCCCGCTGCGCCGATGATTCCTACTTTTATCATTTATATATTTGTTTTATAATTACTTAGCAATGTTGGGCTGTTGGTCGATAGGAACAGTGTTGTCGGTTTCGCCGTTGATGGTAACAATCACTTTGTAAGCCTTTTCGCCGTTTTCGGTTTCGGTGAGCGGGCAGAGCAGAGTGGTGAGGGTTTTTACAGCCTCGGTGTTTGCCATACGTATCATCTTGGTGGTGTCGCAAGTGTTAAGGGCGTGTTTTTCAGCGTCTCGGAGAGCCTCTTTCATATCGTTTTTGTTTTCCCAATTGATAATCGACTTGCTTTCGCTTACGATTTGCAGGCTGTCGGACGGGATGCTGAGCGACTGCATTGTGGCTGAGGGGAGGTCGATTCTAACTACCGACGAGTCTACCTTGATGGCGGCTTTCGACAAATCCACTGCAAACGCTATTGTGGCGGCGTATTTTACGGTGAATTTTTTTGTGCCAAGTTTGTCGAACCAACCGAGACCAGTGCCGTAATTCTCTTCGCGGGTAATTTGTCCGGTCAACTGATATTTTGCGGAAGTGAGTTCGCTGCAAGTTTCCAATTTTTCTTTCAGAACTTCCTCATTGATAACTACATCTTCTTTAAAGAATTTTCCGATTTGCGACAGGTAATAGCAAACGCCGCATCCGATAATGATACCGAGTATCAGGCCAAATAAAAATTTCTTCATAGTAAATATTGAGTTTAAAGTTTAACGTTTTGCAAATTTACAACTA
>JAGCVU010000051.1 GCA_017962175.1 Bacteroidales bacterium
CACACAACACAAAGACAATCCATCTTACAATGATAACCACATTTGGCATCACACACAACACCTACGCCAACAAAATACAATCGCAAGTTACACTCAACGACCTATTTGCAACATCATAAAATCTTTATCCATCAAGCAAAAACTTGCAATTTTCCACTTCCCCACACCCATCATCTGCGAAAATCGCATATAAAAAAGTGAGATTTCCGCAGTAAATCGACAAAAAATCACCGATTCACAGCGGAAATCTCATATAAAAGACCAACATTTCCGCAGAGAATCGAATATAGTAATTCATCAAGCAAGCCGTTTGGAAAACGGCATTTCTGTAACCCCGTACATCGGTAGATGTGCGGGGGGATGAAAAAATCAATAAATAATATACTCTTCTCCACTCTCTAAATCAGTTCTACTAATAGAAGTTGCGCCATTTATCTCATCAGGTATAGATGAAGTTTCATCAACCACAAAATTATCATTTTCAATATCAGTCGAAATTGTATACATATATTTACCAATAATAATATCGGCGGAACCAGCATCATCACAAATTCTAAAACTTTCAATTAAATCTTTATTTAATAATAGGACAAGAGTATCAGAAGTCCATATTTTAATAAATTTTGCCATATTTATTTGTTTAATTAGTTTTAATTCTCAATTTTCTCAGGCAATAATTACCCAAAATGCTCTTGAAAAGTATTCATTTAGTAGAGTTAGACCATTGAAGTAATGTGTATATCTTTATAAAAGCGTAAAGTAACGCCTTATTTTATATGTCCGCTGCCCCGCCCGTCCAAAGGCTTTCAGCGAAGTCAGCGTTACAAAGATACAAAGATTTTATTTAAGTGAGGATTTTATGGCAGAAAAAATATTTTTTTCTAAAAATGGTGCTTTACCAAAACCCTCAAACGGGCGGAAACTGCCCCAAAATACAAGTTTCCGCCCGTTTGAGATTTTTTATATTATTGTATTACAGCATATTATCGTTTCACAACTCAAATTTAACTGATGTTAAATTTTGTTAATAGCAACAATTTACGCATTACACTTCGTTTGGAATAATTTACAATCCCAAAACAATCTGCGGTTCAATATTTAATTTTAAACTCAATTCTCGTCCAACTTTTAAAGTTGGCTCAGATTTACCTGTAATATAATCACTTATACGCGAAGCACTAACACCAATTAACTCGGCAAGGCGTTTTTGTGTCAACCCCATTTCGTACATTCGGAGTTTAATTACATCAATTAATTTGGGCGGTTCAAGAGCAAAATGCTCGTCTGAATAATCTGCGACTAAGTTAGAGAGCAAAACAAGTTCTACATAATTTTTATCGTCGGTAGGCGTATTATCGTTTACCAAAGGTAAAAGTTCTTCAACACGCTCAACGGCGCGATGATATTGAGTTTCGTTTTCTATTTTTGTCATAATTAGTTAAGTTTTAGATGGTTGAACAATCAGGTATCTTATCATATTCGGCGTGAGTTCCCACAAAACGGACGTATACAAATTGTGGAGTAAACTGAATTACAACCACAACTCTAAACTCATTACCTTTAATATTAAATACATAATGCTGATTACCAACAGAATCAACACTATTAAAAGTCTTTTTGATGTCAGCAAAATTTTTCCATACCGCTTTTTTTACCTTGCACGACCATTCAGATAAGGCTGTTTTAGATTCAGGATGCTGTATGGTAAATCGCTTTAAAGTCTCTTCTGTAAATATTCTCATCGTCAAAAAGTTTTGGACAAAGATAAAGATAAAATTCGATTTTGCAAAATATTATTCGAAAATTTAGAATATTTTTTTTAACGGGAGGAAACTGCACAAAAAAATCCTCTCCAAAAAAAATTTGCTTTTCTTAAAATTCCTTCGTAACTTTGGCAAAATATTAAATACGGAGGCAAAAAGATGTTGGATTTTAAGAAGTATAGTTCTATCGAAAATTCTTTCGATGATGAGTATATCGACAAGGTTAGGCAGTATACCGACCCAAAATTGATTTATGTGGTGCAGGAGAAGGTGCACGGCTCTAACACAAGTTTTATCACCGACGGCAAGACTATAAAATTTGCTAAACGTACCGCGCTTATCGGCGATAATGAAAAATTTTTTGATTATGAAGAATTACTTGACCGTTACGCAGATAGAGCAAAGAACTTATACAAATTGATTAAGAAAGATTTTCCCGAAATTGACTACATAATTATCTTTGGAGAATTTTTTGGCGGCTATTATCCGCACAAGGAGGTTAAAAAAGATACACGTTTTTCGGCAATCCAAAAGGGCGTTTGCTACTGCCCGATGCACGAATTTTATGGGTTCGACATTTTCCTTGTGTCCGAAAAAAACGATATTCACCAATATCTCGGCGTAGAAAAATGCAACGCATATTTTGAACAAGGCGGTTTTTATTACGCCCACACTCTGTTTCGCGGCACTTTGGACGAGTGTCTCAAATATCCAAACGATTTTGAAAGCACTATATATAAGGAGTTTGGCTATCCAAAAATCGAGGGCAACATTTGCGAAGGCGTGGTGATTCGTCCCGAAGTGCCCACCTACATTCCTGGCGGTATCCGCGTGATGATCAAGAACAAAAACGCAAAGTTTGCCGAAAAGAAATCAGAAAAACGCCGTCCCAAAGACCAAAAACCGCCGGTGGTGTTTACCGACAATTTTCACAAACTAATCGACAAAGCCGACCTATTTGTTACCGAAAACCGTTTAGACAACGTTATCAGTCACATCGGCGAGGTGCACATTCCCAAAGACCTCGGCAAACTGCTCGGAATGTACTGTAAGGACATTATCGACGATTTTCTCAAAGAGAACGCCACAGATTTTTACAATCTCGACAAAAACGAACAAAAATCGTTTAACAAGCAGGTTAACCAATTGGCTCTCAAAGTTATAAAAGCAAAATACGGTATGCCTCAATAAAAAATTTGACATTAGCAAAAAAGGCATTATCTTTGTGGCAGATAACAGATACTTTTAACGAGATTATAACCTATGGCGAATAAATTGATAATTAAGGCGTTGGCGTGCGCAGCAACCGCTGTTGTGCTTGCCGTAATGCCTTTTGCCGCAATTTCGCAATCCAACCTTCCTGAAATAGATTCACTTACACAAATTGCCGACAAGGCTCCCGACACGCTCAAAGCAAAACTTTACGGCGAAATTTGTTGGAAACTTCGCAACTACGACCCGCAAAAAGCCCTCGAATTTGGCGAAAAGTCATACTCTTACGCCCAAAAGTGCAACGACTTAAAGATGGAAATGCGAGCACTCAGCAACATAGGCGTTTGTCATCGCAACATCGGCAACTACCAAGAGGCAGTGGAAAATTACACCAAAGGTCTCGAACTTGCTCAGCAATACAATGTTAAAGACCAAATTGCCTACGGGCACATCAACATCGGCAACATCTACCTTTATCACGACGAGTGGGACAACGCTCAGGAACAATTGCTAAAAGCCCTTGAAATTGGTCTCGAAATCAAAGATTCATCAATTCTTGCCTACTCGTACCTAAATCTCGGACGTATCAACCTTTCGCTAAACCAAAACCAAAAGGCGTTTGAATATTTGCAAAACTGTCTCGTTATCAGAGAAAAAACCGACGACGAATGGGACAAAATAGCCACCGTAAAAAAATACCTTGGCGATGCGCTTTCTGCCGACAATGAATATGCCGAAGCCTTAAAATTCTATATACCAGCAATTTCGGGCAACTACGACATTAAAGATTACGACCTTTTGAGCGACCTTTACGGACGAATTGCCGAGGCGTACATACACACCGATAAAAACGACAGCGCACTATATTTCGCCGAAAAATGTCTCGAAGTGTCGAAAATGCGCGGCATTGATTTCCGCATCAAAAACGCCCACAAATACCTTGGAGATGTGTACATTAAGCGTGGCGACTTGAAAAAGGCTATTGAAAATTACACCGTGGTAATGGCATACGCTGATACATTTTGGAACGCCAACAAAACCTACGGTATGGAAAATATTGAATACCAAATAGATAAGGTAAAAAAAGAGAACGAAATTGCCATGCTCCACAAAGAGCAGGAACTTGATTCGGCACACCGGTTGATTCTTGTACTTTTGATTGTGATGGCATTAGGCGGAGCGGTATTTTTTGCCCTCAAAAACCGCCAGAAACGCATTACAAACAAGATTCTCACAAGTCAGAAAAATGAAATAGAGGCGCAGAACCTCGAAATTTCAACACAGCGTAACACTCTTGCCGAAAAGAACAAACTGCTTGAAGAACAGCGTAGAGAAATCAACGACTCAATACTTTACGCACAGCATATTCAATTTTCGATGCTTCCGCAAAACAACGATTTGAATGAGTTTTTTGCCGATAGTTTTGTATTCTACCGTCCGCGCAATGTGGTAAGCGGCGACTTTTATTGGGCATTCAAAGATGCTGATTACTTTATATTTATGGTAGCCGATTGCACAGGACACGGCGTTCCGGGAGCGTTTATGAGTATGCTCGGTTTTTCGGCTCTCAACGAAATTGTGGGTCGCGAAGGCCTCCGCAAAGCCGACGACGTACTTAACGGTATGCGCGACACTATCAAACATA
>JAGCVU010000052.1 GCA_017962175.1 Bacteroidales bacterium
GTAGTCGCGGCGGGCGCGGTTGAGGTTGCGGGTGTAGGTAAGGCGGTTTTGTTCAAGGTCTAACTTCTGTTTCTCCATATCAATCATTGTGTTGCGAAGATGATTCTCCTTTTCGGCAAGGTCGGCTTCGGAGTGGAGAATTTCCATATCTAACTGTTGGTTCGATAGGCGTACAATCACATCGCCGGCTTTGAGCGTTGAGCCTTCCTCGTTGACAATCTCCTCAACGATTCCGCCTTCCAACGGACTGATTTGCACTGTGTTCATTGGCAATACTTGACCGCTTTGACGGATATAGTCGTTGAACTCGCTCTCTTTAACCTCGGCTATGTTGAAGTTTTCGCTCTTAACCGAAACCGAGTTAGTGTCGGTAGTTGCCACCATGTAAATCAGCAACAATGCCACCGCACCGCCAATCCAATACCATAGATATTTCTTTTGAAATATTTTTTTGATTCCTGTTTTCTGTTCAATTACAATGTCCATATTAGTTTTAGTTTAAAATTGTTCCACGTAAGGTTTTCCTTTATAGTATTCAACCACAGCGTTTTTCAAACGGTAGTTAAAAAGTGCGTTGTAGTATTTGGCTTGTGATTCAAGATACTTGTTGAAAGTTTCGTTAAAATCTATGTAAGAGATAACTCCCATTTCGAATTTTCTTTGTGCAGCGAGATAGTATTTTTGGTTTAGTTCTGCCGCTTTTTGTGCTGCTGTAAGTGATATTTCGGCAGAAGAAGCATCGTCGTAAGCCGAATAAACAGCGTTTTCGATTTCGCGGCGACGTTCTTCGTATTCGTATGAAGCAATTTTGTAATTAGATTTTTTGCGCGAAAGGTTAGAAAATTTGCCTAAACGATTGTAAATAGGTATACTTGCGTTAATGCCGATGTATTTCCCGGCGTTGTTTTTAAATTGGTCGCTAAACGGAGGATAAAAATTTCTATTGTCGAGAAGCACCGCGTATGTTGTGTTCCAACCTGCCGTCATCTCTACATGCGGAAGAAACTGCCAACGAGCGGTTTTTAGTTCTATGTGCTTAATATCCATTGAGTTTTTTGCCAAAACTATGTTGCTATTATGGTCTACCGCAAAAGTGGCTGTTTGAGCAATATCGTCTAATTGTTCGGTTTCAACGGCTTGATTTATAGTAGTGTCGATCAATAGATTATCTTCGGCAGGGAAAAACATTGCCGCTTTTAAAGTCATTAAAGCGTTATTTTTTTGAGCGTTGTAATCAGCAAAAGTGTATTGAGCCTGAGCCTCAAACACCTCTTTTTCAAGTACATCTTGATTGCTTTTGTTGCCAAGTTCGTATTCGCGACGAGCCTTTTGGAGCGAGAGCGAAGCATTTTGCAACTCTTTTTCGGCAATTGCGCTCATTTTGCTGTAATATGTGTAGTTGTAATATGCCTTAACGGTTTCTAAGCAAACATTGTCGGTGGTAATCTGACATTTTTCTTTGCCTGTGAGTGATGCTATTTTGTTGATTTTAATTTGGTTAACTGCACTAAAACCATCAAACAGCACTATGTTGCCGCTCACTTGAAAATATTCTTGAAACATTTTCAGTTCTTTGTACATATTGGTTTCGGGGTCGTTTGTTTTTCCGCTCGACCACTGCGCCTGAGCGTAAGCATTTACCGAAGGGGTGAATGCTTTTAGCCAACCGTCGCGCGAATCTATTTTGGTTATGTTCACCTCTTCGTTTGCGGCGGCAATTTTTGTGGAATTTTCCATGGCATATTGCAAACAGTCGTGCAGATTCATTGTTTGCTGAGCCTGCGCCGTAGCCGCTGCAATTATTAAAACCGATGCTATTTTTAGTGCTTTCATTTTATTCTTTTTAACATTACTCTAAAAAATTAACACCGATTGTGCCAAAGGTGGTTAATGTTTGATAATTAGATTTTTATGATTTGACGGGGTAGGGGAGAGTGTAAAATTTTTTTACAGTGGTGTAAAGGAATTTTACAGATTTTAGCAATAGGTGAATTTTTTTCAAAACACCATTTCCAAAATGTCTGTTTCGGATTAATTCTTTACTTATTGTAAAGTGTAGTTTTTAATTATCATTTATATTTTACAATTGTAAAACGTATCATTCTTGTTATTAGATACTTAACCTTAAAATAGCCTTGTGTTGTGTTCTGAGGGCGTTTTTTAAGGTGTATACTTTTGTGAAAGTTGCTGTGTATAATTGTAATTTAGTAAAATGCAGATGATTATTAGTGTTGTGATATTTACTTGATTCATAGTATCCCATTCAATTTAATTATTCAAGTATCCTACCGAATAGTAATCTTTTTTTAGTTAAAGATAATCAATCTCCGTCCAAATCTCACTTTTTTTTCGAGATTTGGACGCTTATCGCAATTATTGCACTTATTGAATAATTCTATCATATCTTCTTACACGTTACTAAAAAAATCTCTTTATCTTTGCGCCGCAAACATCAAAATTAATGGCCACTTGGTTTAAAAGAAAGGTTATACGCCCTGTACGAAACCGTATACTATATATAATGGTGTACTCGATTTTTAAGATGGGTCCTCTTATGTCGCGTCGTATACTGCTTGCGTGGCACAAGTGGGCGTGCAAGTATATCTACCTGATGTGCAAAAAAACCGCCGCCATTATGAACGATAATTTTACGAGGGTGTTCGGCCCTGAACGTTACAAAGACCAATATAAGCAGTTGGGTCTCAGAGTGTTTCAAAACCTCACTTTAACTTTTACTGACTATGCCCTTTGGGGTTTTAAGCGCAATTGGAAATTTTTTAGCAAGTATTTTACCGTAAAAGGGGAGGAGCATCTCCGTCGTGCCTACAACCGTGGCAAGGGCGTTTTATGCTTGGTAACTCACACTCCGGGATGGGAATTTTCGGCTTTTATGCCTCCTCAACTCGGCTACAAGAGCGCAGGTGTGAGCAGCGCTATCAAAAATCCCGCCCTCAACAAGTTTATGATTATGCTCCGCGAAACTCGTGGAATGCGCAATATTACCCGTCACCGCTGCTACGAGCAACTTGTGGAACTCCTCCGCAATGGTGAGTGCCTTATTATAATGACCGACCAAGATAGTATGCACATTCGTGGCGAATTTGTTGATTTTATGGGCAGTAGCGCATACACTCCGATAGGTTGCTCGCGTCTTGCCGCCGAAACAGGTGCCGCCGTTGTGCCTATGTGCACCCTCCGCAATGCCGACAACACTTACACCTTTTTAATACAACCCGAAATTCCGCCTATCTACGATTCGGAGGGTCGTTACGACATTATTGCCAACACTCAGGCGCAAAACGACGCAATGTCGCACATTATATATAATAACCCCGATCAGTGGGTGTGGTTTCACGAGCGTTGGAAAACCACTCCCGAATCGCTCGCCAATTATCTCGAACAAAAACGCAAGGCAGAAGAATTACAAAAAAAATCGCAATCCAACTAACTGAAAATCCGTAGTTTAAAAATAAATTAAGTTTTTTTTAATAAAAAAACTCAAAAAAAGAGTTCAGTGTTAAAAAATATTCCGTAACTTAGGGATTAGTTAATGAATTGTTTAAACATAACGGTAAACTGCTGTTAATTATGGATTTATTAAAAAGAGCGGTATTAATTCTGCTTATATTTTTTGCGGCAATGCCACTTTCGGCGCAAGAATCCGAGGAAGGTAACGGTTTCCAACCCGGCCCGTTTATTATGAACCATATCGGCGACGCTTACGAATGGCACATCACCACTATCAACGACACGCATATCTCCGTGCCGCTGCCGTGTATCTTATACAGCGAAAAATCGGGATTCCATTTCTTTTCGTCGTCAAACTTTCATCACGGACACGCCGAGTACGAAGGATTCCGCATCAGCGAATCAGAGCAGTACAAAGGCAAGATTGTGGAGATGATTAATGGCGAGGAGGTTCGCCCGTGGGATTTTTCCATTACCAAGAATGTGTTTGCAATGCTTTTTAGTATGGTGTTGCTCTGCATAATATTTATTGGTATGGCTCGCAACTACCGCAAAAACGTGGGCAAGGCACCACACGGATTCTACAACCTTGTTGAGCCGCTTGTGCTCTTTATCCGCGACGACATTGCCATTGCATCCATAGGCAAAAAACACGCCGACCGCTATATGCCGTTCCTTATGACGGTGTTCTTCTTTATCTTTATCAACAACCTTTTGGGATTGATACCGATTTTTCCGGGCGGCGCAAACCTCACTGGTAATATTGCAATCACCTGTGTGCTTGCCTGCTTTGTATTTTTGATTACCACATTTAGCGGCAAACGCGAATATTGGCAGGATATTTTTTGGCCTAAGACTGTGCCGCTATGGTTGAAAGTTCCGCCGATTATTCCCGCCGTAGAACTTGCAGGTATGTTTATCAAGCCTGTGGTGCTTATGGTTCGTTTGTTTGCCAACATCACAGCCGGACACATTATCGCGCTCAGTTTCTACTCGCTGATATTCCTCTTTGGATCGTATGCTGTTGGCGCGGGAGCGTTGGTATTCACAATATTTATGTCGTGCTTGGAATTGCTTGTGGCATTTATCCAAGCGTATGTATTCACCTTGCTTTCGGCAATCTATTTTGGAATGGCTGTGGCAGAAGAGCACGAACCCGAAAAAGTTCCTGCGGCTTAACTTTTAGAACATTAGATATTTAGTAATATAATTTGAACTTTTAATTTAAATACAGACAATATGACACTTATGACAATTTTGAGCGCATTGCTCGACGCAATTCAAGACCCTGCCGTAGCACTCGGCTATATGGCAAAATTCGGAGCCGGCATTGGTGCAGGCTTAGGTGTTATCGGAGCCGGCATTGGTATCGGCAAAATCGGCGCACAGGCTATGGACGCTATTGCACGTCAGCCCGAATCTGTTGGCGACATCCGTAGCAATATGATTATCGCCGCTGCCTTGGTCGAAGGTGTTGCGTTCTTCGCAGTAGTTTGCTGTCTGCTCGTTATCCTTGCTTAACAGCACGCGAAGATTAAAAACTTGATATTCCGCCGCGATGCGGTTGGCAAAGGGCGGAATATTTTTTAATGATTATTCTAACAAAACATTATAGACTATGAATTTAGTTACACCGGATTTCGGATTGCTCTTTTGGATGGTGCTGTCGTTTGCCATTCTGCTTTTTATTCTTAAAAAGTTTGCGTGGAAGCCTGTACTTAAAATGATTAAAGAGCGCGAGGAGTCTATCGCTAAGCAACTCGACTCTGCCAAGGCTGCCAAGGAGCAGATGGAGCAACTCACCGCCGAAAACGAAAAGATAATGCGTCAGGCGCGTGCCGAGCGTGAGGAGATGCTCCGCGATGCCAAAGCCACCAAAGACAAGATTGTGGCTGAGGCACAAGACGCCGCCAAAATTGAGGCTGATAAGATTATTGCCGCCGCACGTTTGGAAATTCAAGCCGAAAAAGACGCGGCTATGGCAGAACTTTCTGAAAAGGTGGGACAACTTTCGGTTGAAATTGCCGAAAAAATTCTCCGCCGCGAACTCAGCAACGAAACCAAGCAAGGCGACTTTATGAAAAAACTCGTAGCGGACATTTCGCTAAACTAATCTTTTTGAATAATGAACGACAGCAAAATTTCGGTAAGATACGCAAAAGCACTGTTTCAA
>JAGCVU010000053.1 GCA_017962175.1 Bacteroidales bacterium
AACATCTATTTACACCGAGGCTTCGTATGGCTATGAGGGTGATGAAACCACTGTTTACGATTTAAAAGGTCGCATAATTTCGCAATGCGGTACTATTAATTCGGGCAACATTCACAACGATGAAATGGAATATACCTACGAGGGCAAAATTCGCACCGGCAAGGGTAGCAACGTTACCGAGGGTTATCCATCGTTTACCGAAATCAAAGAGGTTGTTTATTTTGTCGACAGCGATTTTAAGATGGACACTCTTGGACAAACCTTCACCGCCGATGTTTCGTGGGACACTATGGAAGATGAAAACGAACCCGAAATTCAATACGAACTTGAAAGTTATTACATCAAAAAGTATAAAGACGGTCGTGTAATTGATTTAACCAACTATGGCAAGGATGTTAGCACCAACAAAATGGAGTTTCGTTCGCGTATAATTTATGAATACAACACTGCCGGAGATTTAATTAAATCAACGATTCTCAACGAACAAGGCACGCCAATGGGTGAATATGCCGCAACCACTTTAACCTACGAAGGCAATGCCTGCATCTCTACCAACGACGGCACCGAGACTAAAACAATTTATGCTAAGAAGAAATAGGGGTTAAAATTCGGGCACAGGCTCGTTATATAGTTTAACAAATACCTCACGGGCGGGGACATATATGATGTTTCCGTCCGTGTCGGTTTGTACCACCATTTGATTAAGCATCGCCTTGCGTTTTAATGTTTCGTATTCGGCTATTTGAAGGGCATGTTCTAAAAGTTCTTCATCTTGATTGCTCATAGTTTTTTATAGTGTTAAAAGTTGTTGGACATAGAATGGTTAATTTACTTCCGTTCTTTTTTGCTATTATTTTCCTTGGATTTTCAGCGTTGTCGATTATCATACAGTAATCAACAATGGGCATATATATTTCAAAAAGGTTTTTGATTCCGGCGAAATAACGTCGATAAATTACATCTTTGGGAATATTATGTCCGCCTTCTTTAACTCGCTGCGCCACTCTGGCTGCGGCAAATTCAGGCGATGGAAGCCAAAAATAAAGAAGTTGTACATAAAAACCCTTTTCGTGGGCTTGTATAACAAGGTTTTGATAACTTTTGGTAGACAAAGTGGTTTCAATAGCAAAACTATCGTTTTGGGTAAGGAGATAGTTAATTCGTTCGAGCATCAGTTTGCCTGCCTGAATTGCCACGCTTTCAGGATTAAATGGCGAAAGACCTTTTGCTATTTCATCAGCATTAACAAACTCTTTACACTCAAATATTTCCGGTAAAATTGTTATCGAAGCGGTGGTTTTACCTGCACCATTGCAGCCGGATATTATGTAGAGTTTTTTAGTTGGCATTGGTATTTTTATTTGAGTGTAAAGATATAAAAAAAATCTAAGTTTAAATAAAACTTTCGTATTCTTGTAAGTAGGTTACTGCCTTTTCTAAATATTTCTTGTCGATGTCGTCGAAGGTGGCGAGGTGGTCGCTGTCGATGTCTAAAACCGCTGTGATTTTGCCCGATTTTGAAAATACAGGAACTACAATCTCTGATTTAGAGAGCGAACTGCAAGCAATGTGTCCTGGAAATTTGTCAACATCTTCTACCACAATGGTTTGCTCTTTTGTATAAGCAGTGCCGCAAACTCCTTTGCTTTTATGTATGCTTAAACAAGCAGGGTCGCCTTGAAATGGTCCGAGCAGCAGTTGGTCGCCCTCCACAACATAAAAACCTGTCCAAAAGAAATTCATATTTCGGTGAACCGCCGCCACAAAATTTGCAAGCGAACTAATTCCATATTTTACACCCGAAACAAGTGCTTGAATTTGAGGAACAATATCCTCGTATTTTGATATTTTTTCTGATTGTGTCATAATGGGTTTTATTTTTATCGATTACTACTATCTTTTTTCTTTTTCAAATGTCGAAGAACCGAAGCAAACAATGTCGCTTCAACTTGTACGCATTTGATTATGATAATTATTACCATAAACCAAATCCCGAAAATAGCCAAACGTTTTGTCCACCAAAATGCGACGGTCTAAACCGACATTGCGTTTTTCGCAAGATGTTTCAGAAACCATTGCACAAGAGAAACAAGCCGCATAGTTCAATTGGTCTTCGTTTTCCCAACATATTGGGTCAGAGGTACAATTAACGGCTCGTTGCATCGCTTTACGTACGATAGATTCCATTAAGTCAGGCTGTCCCTGCCATACAAGTCCACCCATACTGCCTTCTGCGCCATCGGCTGTATATATCAAAACACCACACATTCGTTTTGAGAAATAGAGCCTTTCACTTAGACTTGCTGTGGGATAACCACACGAAAATTCAAGTTCTTTCATCAAGATATGCGAAAATGTATGCAAAACCAAGAATTTATCAATGCCACCACTTTCCATTTCCTGATAGATGGCTTGATATGTTTCATCGTGGTTTTTCATTTCAGCATAACGATGTTTGAATAAATCGTGATTATCATCAGACCATTTCTTCAAGGTTTCCTCATTGAAACTAAAAAACAATCCCTCGCCAAAACTCTGAGTTGCAGGGATTGC
>JAGCVU010000054.1 GCA_017962175.1 Bacteroidales bacterium
ATTTCAATGTCGGTAGGAAGGTTTTCGCCGCCGTAAGCCCAAATCTGCACCGGCACGGAATACATCGGCGTAGAATCGTTATCGTAATGAATATTAGAAAGATATTGTTCAAGAAAGGCATTATTACCAATCCACGGCTTACAAAAAATATGCTTATGCTGATATTTAGCAAAATCACTCTGGGCAAACAGATTGACATTCAACAACATCAACAATCCAAGCAATATTTTCCGACCAAAAAACATAAATAGTACAAATTTTACACAAATATACAAAACTTTTCGTTAACGGAGAATTTTTCAAGCGAAAAGAGGATGGTGGATGTGAGGGAGGTTTCTAAAATATCTAGCATTCTTTTTGAAATAAGTACAAATGGAATCTTGATATATACCAAAAGACGATTATAGGAAAAAGGCGGTTATAAAGGAAATTTTTCCAAAAAATTAAAACAACAAGGAAAGGCACACCCTCCCCCGCCTTTCCTTGCTAATCTTATTCTTTCTCCACAGAAACTTTCTCCACAAACTTGATGCTGCGTAATTTCTCTACTAGGAAATCTTGTTGGGATTTGCTATTGAGGAGGACGACGACGGTGACGGAGAAGCGGCCGTTGTCGGTTTCGGAGAAGTTGAACGAGCGGATGTGGATGCGGTAAGTTTCTGATATCAACTTGGTTATGCTGCCGCTTGCTCCGGGTTGGTAGACGCCGTCGATGCTGATTTTGGCATTGAAGGTCTTGGATTCGGAGTTCTGTTTCCACACGGCATTGACCACGCGGTAGGGATAGCGCGTAACGATGTTGGCGGCGTTGGGACAGTCGGTGCGGTGAATCTTGGTGCCGCTGCTTGCGGTCACAAACGCAAAAATCTTGTCGCCGGGCATCGGGTTGCAGCATTTGGCAAACTGAAAATCTATGGTGTTTAAGTTGTCGATAACCAAAAGGTTAGAATCCGACGTGGAGAGTTCGTCCTGATAAACAGAATGTTCCACAGGCTTGGTTTCGGCAACGGGTTTGTCGTCAGGCTCTTTTTCCGAAAAAGCGTGCTTAATCTTGGTCGGCTCTATCTTGCCCTCGCCAATGTTTTGGTACAACTGAACGGCAGAATCCATTTCAAAAAACTTGACCAACTTGTTGACAGACACATCGTTGTAGTCAACATCTATTTGTTGGAGTTTTTGTTTGACAATGTCCTTACCAATGTCGGCAAGACGGTTTTCCATAGAGGTGACAATATGGCGGATACGGGTCTTAACACGTTGGCTATTAGCAATTTTTATCCATTCTGCCGACGGTTTTTGATTGTTGGCGGTGAGGATTTTTACTGTGTCGCCGTTTTGCAGCACGTTTTTGATGGAGGCGAACTTGTTGTTGACCTGCGCACCGATGCACTTGCTGCCAATTTGCGAGTGAATGGTGAATGCAAAATCCAAAACGGTGTCGCCTTGGTGCATTTTTATCAAATCTCCATTTGGTGTAAAAATGTATATCTCGTTGCTATACAGAGCCTTCTTGACTGTGGAATCATTCTTGTCAGGCGTTTCGATAGCCTCACGAATTTTTGAGAAAATATTGCCTCCTTCTTTGCCATCGGTGCCGTTTTTGTATTTCCAATGCGCGGCGAGACCCTTTTCGGCAACCTCGTCCATACGTTTTGTGCGGATTTGAACCTCAATCCAACGACCTCCGGGACCAATCACAGTGGTGTGCAGCGATTCGTAGCCACTCGGTTTGGGCACGGTAATCCAATCGCGCAAACGGTAGGGATTTGGCTTATATTTTTCTGTTACAATAGAATAGACACGCCAGCAATCTGCCTTTTCGTCCTCGGGTTTGCTGTCGATTATTACACGAATTGCAAAAAGGTCGTAAATACCGTCAACGTCCACACCCTGCTTTTTCATCTTGGTGCGTATAGAGGCAATCGACTTGGGACGTCCTTTGATGCTGACGTTCATTCCCATTTCGGCAAATTTCTTTTTAAGCGGTTCGATAAATTCGCTTATATATTTGTCGCGCTCAGCCTTTTTGATTTGCAACTTGTCGGCTATGGAGCGGTAAGTATCATATTCAAAGTATTTTAGGCAAATTTCTTCCATCTCGGTTTTCACCTTGTAAAGACCGATACGGTGGGCAATAGGACTATACACCAATTGAACCTCGGTGGCGGTTTTGAGAGCCTCATCGTCGGGAAGCGAGTTTAAATTCCTGATTTTCAACAGGTGCTGAGCCAAGAGGATAATTATAGAACGCACATCGCCAGAAAGAGTTACAAGCAGTTTGATGTAATTCTCGGTTTGCACTTTAAGTTTGTCGAGATTAAACTCGGGAATTTTAACAATTCCCTTTAAAATACCGTTGATTTCGTCGCCAAGAACGCCCGAATCAATTACTGTATTCAACTGATTATAAGGAATATATGCGTAAGCGGTAGCGGCTGCCACTGTGATAGAGTCGGCACTGATTTCGTCTGCCACAATGCTCAACAGCAGTGCGGACGAAGGAGTTTCAACTGCAAATTTTTCTACCTCGGTCAAAACATTTTTGAGTGCGAGAGCCTCGTCGGAGGCAAGAGCGTTGATGTAAGTTTCAAGTTTTTCGGTTATCATAGCGTTGTATTTAAAGGTTTTGCAAAATAAAAAAGCCTGCACGATATTCGCGCAGGCTTTATCAATATTTAAGCGGTTTTCTTATGCGTCGATATTCGCATAAACTGCATTCTGTTCGATAAATTCTCTGCGCGGGGGGACGTCGTCGCCCATAAGCATCGAGAAAGTGCGGTCGGCTTCGGCTGCGTTTTCGATAGTTACCTGTTTCAAAGTACGAGTTTCGGGATTCATAGTAGTTTCCCACAACTGGTCGGCGTTCATCTCACCAAGACCTTTGTATCGCTGTACTGTACACGACTCTTCGGAGCCGTTGCCAAGGTCGATAAGCGCCTGCTTACGCTGCTCCTCTGTCCAACAGTACCGTTGCATCTTACCACGTTTTACAAGATAGAGCGGCGGCGATGCGAGGTAAAGGTGTCCACGGTCGATCACCTCTTTCATATAGCGGAAGAATAGAGTCATAGCAAGAGTTTGAATGTGGGCACCGTCCACATCGGCATCGGTCATAATAATAATCTTGTTGTAACGGATGTCGTTGAGGTTGGCAGCCTGACTATCTTCCTCAGTGCCGATGGTAATGCCAAGGGCAGTGTAAATATTCTTAATTTCCTCGTTGTCAAGGGTTTTGTACTGAACGGCTTTTTCCACGTTGAGGATTTTACCACGCAACGGCAAGATAGCCTGATACATACGGTCGCGACCCTGTTTTGCTGTTCCACCTGCCGAATCACCCTCGACTATGAAAATCT
Source organism: Bacteroidales bacterium (assembly GCA_017962175.1). GTDB lineage: Bacteria > Bacteroidota > Bacteroidia > Bacteroidales > UBA3824 > UBA3824. The sequence goes on from JAGCVU010000054.1 coordinate 3,357, forward strand.
CGGTCTTGGTGTTGTCTCTTGACGAGCAGTCGGCAAGTTTACCGGGAAGACCTGCGCCCTTCAACTGACTGTGAGCCTGCACAAGTTTGCGTGCATTGCTTGCGGCTATACGGGCACGGGCTGCAAGAATCACCTTGTTGCAGATATTCTTAGCATCGTTGGGGTTCTCTTCCAAATAGTTTTTGAGAGCGTCGCTGATGGCTTGGTCTACTGCGGGAGCCACTTCGGTGTTGCCGAGTTTTGTCTTGGTCTGACCCTCGAACAAAGGCTCTTGAACTTTTACCGAAATAATGGCTGTGAGTCCCTCGCGGAAGTCGTCGCCAGAAATTTCAATCTTGTTTTTGGCAAGGATCCCCGATGTGTCGGCGTACTGTTTGAGAGTACGTGTAAGACCACGGCGGAAACCTGTAAGGTGCGTGCCGCCTTCCTGAGTATTGATGTTGTTGACGTAAGAGTGGATAACCTCGCGATACGAATTGTTGTATTGCAAAGCCACCTCGATAGGAATTCCGCTCTTTTCGGTAGATATATAAATAATGTTTGAAAGTACGTCCTTAGAAACTTCAAGATAGTCGATAAACTCTTTCAAGCCCTCTTGCGAATAGAAAACATCGCTGCGGGTGTTGCCTTCCTCATCCTTGCGCAAATCGGTGAGAGTAAGTTTGATACCCTTGTTGAGGAACGAAAGTTCGCGCAAACGTGCAGCAAGAATTTCGTATTGGTAACTATGGCACGAGAAGATAGAATCGTCGGCCTTGAAAGTGATTTCGGTACCTGTCTCCTCGGTTTCGCCAATCACCTTAACCTCGGTGGTGGGCTTACCAATTGAGTATTCCTGTTGGAAAATTTTTCCATCGCGACGGATAACTGCCTTGAAATAAGTGGACAGCGCGTTAACACACGAAACGCCCACACCGTGCAAACCGCCGGAAACCTTGTAGGAGTTTTTGTTGAACTTACCGCCGGCGTGAAGGATTGTGAGCACAACTTCAAGTGCCGACTTGCCCTCTTTTTCGTGATAGTCGGTAGGGATACCGCGGCCATTGTCGCGAACGGTAATAGATTCGTCTTCGTTGATTGTTACGGTAACGTCGTTACAAAATCCTGCCAATGCTTCATCGATAGAGTTGTCAACCACCTCGTATACAAGGTGATGCAGACCTCTTTCGCCTGTATCGCCGATGTACATTGCGGGACGTTTGCGTACAGCCTCCAAACCTTCGAGCACTTGGATATTTTTGGCTGTGTATTCTTCTTGTTCCTGCGTTGCAGTTTGATTTATAATATTTTCTTCCATTTGGTTTTAAAAATTCTTACTACGGTGGCGTCAAAAAGCACACCTTTATATAATAGCGCAAAGGTAAAATTTAAGTTTTGATTTTGCAATTTTTTTGAGGAAAAAAACTTTGGTAAAATTATCGAAACTGTTTTTGCTGCTCGTTAAACTCAAAGCCAAATTCGCGGAGATATTTTTTGATCTCGCCAGGCTGTTTGTCGTAACTGCTGCAAAGCGATTCGAGACTGTCATATTCGCCATCGCGCAAAAGCATATTGATTGTAGAAACCAACATAAATGGGTCGTTAGGTAGATTGTTCATTGTTGTACGTTTAATTTTTTTTGCAAATATAATAAAAAAAGGAAATTATACCACACAATTGTTATAAAAAAAAGCGGACTGCACAAAAAATGCAATCCGCCAATAATTTAATTTTTTAATTATATGAAAAAGATTATTTTGCTACGAAGTAAGAAGGAGAAAGATCGCCTTTTTTCTGCCAAGAGAGTTTTTCGTTGGTGAGTTCCAAGATGGTGTACTCTTCGGGAGTTTCTACATAATCGCCTTTCTCGTCGTCCCATTTGCGGAGAAGAAGAGTTTTGTCGTCGGCACCGAGTTCCCAAAGACCTGATTCAACAGTAGCCGAGAAGAAACCTTCGCCAGTAGAGATAGAGTAAACGAGTTTGCTGGGGTCTTTTTGACCACGACCAAACAACCATTTAGCAGCAAGGAAGTCGCCGATTTTGGCAACGTCGCCTTTGAGTTCCATTTCGTGACCAACACCAGTTTCCTCTTTTAGAGCCTCGCCATTGCCTTTGAGGTCGGCGTTAAGGTCGGCTGCCCAAGTTTTACCCATAAGCATTTTACCTTTTTCAGAAACTTGTGCTTCGTTGCTACCACCGAAGCAAGATGCCATAAGGCTGATTACCATTGCAGCCATTAAGAATGTAAGTGTTTTTTTCATGTGTGTAAGTTTTAAATTGTTACTAAAAATTAAAAATTCGTTATTATGGTTGAAGGCATCAGTTCAAAGTGAAAAAATGTTTCAACCTTTTTGCAAATATATGCAAAAAAAATTTAAAAAGTGCAAAAATTTTTAAGTTTTTTTTTACAATGCGGATAATACTTATTCAGATTTTTTTTATTAACATTGCAAAATTTTACAATTCAAAAAACACCATACTTATGGCACACATAATAAACGAAATTTCAAGAACTTTTAACGAGTATCTCTTGATACCCGGACTCACCACCAAGGAATGTACTCCCGACAATGTGAA
>JAGCVU010000055.1 GCA_017962175.1 Bacteroidales bacterium
CGGCTTGAATTCTTCTTACCTTAAATATTTTATCGAAGACCTCGCCGCCACTCTCGGTGCCAATCCGCGTCAGGTTTTCAGCAATTCTAAATGTCTGAGTGCCGACGTTAACTCGGCTTTCGACCCCACTTTCCCCGATGTGTTTGAAAAAGCAAACTCGTCGTTTATCAATTACGGCGTGGTTGTAACCAAGTTTACTGGTTCGCGTGGCAAGTCGGGCACGAGCGATGCCAATGCCGAATTTGTGGCTGAAATTCACCACCTTTTCGACAAGGAGAAAGTTATTTGGCAAAACGGCGAACTTGGTCGCGTAGACCTTGGCGGCGGCGGCACAGTTGCCCTCTATATGGCAAACCTCAATATCGATACCATCGACGTTGGCGTGCCTGTGCTTTCGATGCACGCGCCGTTTGAAATCGTCTCTAAATTAGATACTTATATGGCATACAAAGCGTTCTATGTCTTCCAAAAGTAAATATAGCGACGCAGAAGTCCTCAGATGTCCGGCGTGCGGGGCCAACATTGTCTATTCGCCTATCACAGGGCGGTGGACGTGCTCCTCGTGCGGCGGAACATTTACCGAGGAGGATTTTCAAAGCGCTGCTAATGAGGATGTTGTGGCTGATGTTGAACCCTCTGTCACTGAATCTGAGCAACCCGAATTAGATGTTTTTAGATGTCAGAGTTGCGGAGCGGAACTTGTTACCGATTCTAACACCGCAGCCACATTTTGCGCTTATTGTGGTAGTGCCGACATTATCAAAGAGCGTTTGCAGGGCGAATACCGTCCCGATTATGTTTTGCCCTTTACCATCAGCAAAGACGACGCATTAGACTGTTACACACAACATTGCAAAGATGCAAGTTTTGTTCCCGGGTATTTTTTCGACCTCAAAAACATCAAAATTCAAGGCACATACGTTCCGTTTTGCCTTTACAGCGGACGTTCAGAGGGTACTTTGTCGGGTCAATATGAAATCACATCGTCCAAAAATATCGATATGATAGATATTTACAGTTATGTCCGCAGTGGAAAAATGGATTTTGCACGTATCCCCGCCGATGTGAGCATAAAGATGGACAATGCTCTGATGGATTCTATCGAACCGTTTGATTTTAACCAACTTAAAGAGTTTAATTACGCCTATCTGTCGGGATTTCTTGCCGAAAAATACGACGTGGAGCGCGACGAAAGCGAACAATTAAAACGTGTTTCGGGACGAATGGAATCATCTCTACAAAGTAGACTTAGCAAGGGTTCGGTAAGCAGTTCAGACTTGAAAAGCAATTTTTCTGCCATTGAGTATGTTTTGATGCCAGTGTGGATGCTTTGCACCGAGTTTGAAGGCAAAGAATACATTTTTGCGGTAAACGGTCAGTCGGGAAAAACAGAAGGATTTCTTCCCTGTGACGCTGCTAAAAAATGGCTGTGGTTCTTTATCCTAACAATTTCAATTTCGGCGGTGATAAGTTTGCCTCTTTATTTCTTTATTGTTTGGTTGTATAATAATGCTTAGTGTATGGAAGAAGATACAAAAAAAACGCTTGTTGGCTGTGGCATTTTCCTCGTATTTTTGGGATTGATTACGTGGGGAGTAATTTGGCTTATAGGTTATATAGATTCGTTGCCCGACGAAAGCAGCAATCCTGCAATTTCTGCTGTAAATGTTGCTACCGATACATTTGATTATCAAGGCGGTTGGGAAAAATATGTGGTTGCCACCCGCGATTCGTCAGATTATCATATTTCAAAGAAATTTATCACCGACTCACTCACCAACAAGAAGATTTCTGCGGCATTATCAACGCCATACGTTGATTCGTCGTTAAAAGTGTACGATGCAGCCGGATTATTGGGCGATTCGGAGTATGAAATAGTGCAACGCCGTGTTAAACAGTTTATAAATTCTACGGGTTTGGATATGGCAATTGTTACCACTGATTTTAATCCAAAATCATATGGCAACGGCAACGAACCTTGGGAAGAATTTGCCATAGATTTTTATGAATACAACGATTTTGGTACGGGCGCAACCACAAAATATGGTTATAACGGCGTTGTAATGGCAATTGATATGAAATACCGCGCTGTAAGCATTTTTGATTTTGGAGAATTGTATTACACTTATAATGTGGCACGATACAACTACAATACGTTTTTAGACCATATTGAGCCGTATGTTAAAGCCGGCAGTTATGCTGATGCTATGCTTGTATTTATCGACGATTACGAAAACCAATACCATGCCTCTGTTTACTCGTATGAGCATAGAGATGAAGAAAATGCCAAAACTCTCAATTTGATTCTTTGGATTGTGATAGGCAGTGTGGTGGGTTTTGTAATGCTTTGTGTAGGATTGCCAATTGCCTTTTTGAAAAACGGTTCACCTCACACTGGTTCTGGCTACGATGCCAAAGATTATATTGTAGATAACTCATTTACAATCACATACGAGGATGAAAAGATAATAGGCTCAAAACGCAAACCTCGCGAAACGCATAGCAGTTATCACTCCGGACGTAGTTCGGGAAGTCATCGCACAAGTTCGGGACGTCACGCAGGTGGTGGCAGCCGAAGATTCTAAGAATTTTTGTATCACTTTTTAATGTAAACAACAATGAATTTAACCAATATATCAATCAATCCCGAAGAACGCCGAAAAATGGCTATGGACTATTTTCTTCAAGGATACAATTGTAGTCAGTCAGTGCTTTTAACATTCAGCGACGTTATCGAAGCCGACCCTAAAATGCTGAAAATCATTACATCAGGTTTTGGTGGCGGAATGGGTCGTTTGCGTGAAGTGTGCGGAGCGTTTTCTTCAATGGTGATGATGGCTGGTTTTATCTCGCCTGCCGATGACCCAACTATCAAAGAATCACGCACTAATAACTATGCCTTGGTTCAATCTTTTGCCGAAAAATTTATGTTGGAGAATGGTGGAAGTGTAGTTTGTCGCGAACTTCTCGGCTTATCCAAAATCCCCACCACCGAATCACCCGTACCCTCTGACCGCACCCCCGAATATTACAAAAAACGTCCCTGCCCCGAGATTATTGGCAATGCGGCTAAGGTGGTGGCGGAGATGATTAAAGGTGAGATTGTATAATATAAGATTATCTTTTAACAACGAATTAAACGAAGGGAACGAATTTGTTTTACTGAAAGATATATTAAACCAATGCTGCATGCAGCATCGAATTTAACGAATACAAAAATCTCAAATGTGTATTAGTTAAATTCGTCTAATTAAAAATTAACTTGTTGATTTTTAATTTATTTGTTTAATAAAAGTTCGTTTTATTAGTTTAATTCGTTGTTTAATGAAAGAGTGGATGAGCAAGCATCATCTTCTTCAAGTTCGCGCATCATATCGTCAAACTCAACGTATTCTCCATTGGCGATACCTCTTCTGCCAGCCTCGGCGCGGGCAAGAAGTTCTTCTTTGGTATATTTGGGTAGCGGTTGGAGGTCTGCGCTCATCTTGTTTCCATTTTTTTGTTATGCAAATATACATTATTTTTTAATAATCTCCATATTTTTATCCAAAAAAAATACCGACTGGCTACGACAATCGGTATTATAGTGTATTGTAATTTAATCAATTACATAGCCTGAGCCACAGCAACGGCAAC
>JAGCVU010000002.1 GCA_017962175.1 Bacteroidales bacterium
CAGCGGAGCAATGTCAGGTCTATTGCTTGGCGGTGGCAACGCTATTATTAATAAGTCGAGCATAGGTGGCACGGCATTAAAATATGCTGTTATTACGGCAGTTGTAGAAGGTGTCTTTAATATTGCAAGGGCAAATGCTATACCCAATTATGAAACTAAAAACTGGAAAATAAGACGTATCTATAAATTGCCGAATGGTAATCTTCCTTTCTATCATCAAAAGAATTCGTCTTTTGGTTGTACTCAAGAAACATTGAAATCTATTTGCAACTATTTAAAGATACCCATCGCTTTTTTGGATTATCCTGTTGATTTGAATCCTACCAACAAAAATAAACAGAGAGTAGAATATCGTGATGGAGCTGATTTTGAACAATTGGCTAAAGCTAATGGATTGAACGTTGAAACAGCAGCACATTTCGAAGTGAATGGAAATAGACAATTTAATCCAGATATTATTGGCGCATTTCTTGAGAATAATATTCCATTGGCAATTACATATACAGTCCCAGGAGATTTGCCTCATACTGTTGGTATAAATAGAATTATACGGCTGAAGAATATTTTAAAACCAACCAAAGAAGATCGATATATAATAGAAGTTATGGATCCGTTATATTACAATAGATATCAACAACTTCCAATTAATGTCTTTAACACAGGCACAATACGTCTTGTACAATATCCAAACTATTATGTGTAAGAATATCATTTTTTTATTATTTGTTATTATTCCATTAGGTTCAGTGGCGCAAAATAGTAAGTTTCATTATAGGTGCTATGATTCGATATATGCAATTATCTCTGAACCGATGGATACTATTATGCTTCAAACACAAATAAACAAACAATTAGCATATTTGAAAAAACAGTTTAAGAAAACTAACCGTGATCTTGGCTGTGATTCAATTAGTCGATTTTTAGATGACACCTATTATTATTATGTACCGTGTTTTGAAATAATTCAAGAAATACAAGATACAGTTATTCTTCGACCATACAAAAAACAGTTGGTTAAGTTTATTAAACTATTTCAAAATGATTTGCAGATTGGAATATTTGGTGACTTAGGCAACCTTACTATGAAGACAAAGTATGGGGGTAGTTTGCGTATTGAGACCATTGACATGCCAGGTTTGAAGTATTCTTATAATGATGTGGCTTGTAGTCAATTTAAGTTGGATTTTTACAAGCGTTTTTTTGCGCAAAACATCTTTGCCATAAAAGATTACGTGGAAGATAATGATAATTATGATTTCTTCTGGTTTTCTATAAACGATGAGGGTAAATTATTAAAGTATCCGAATAAGGAATTTTGGTAATATCACGGGCAGTTTTCGCATTCCGAATCGTGGATTACGTTTTCTTCGGTGGTTGTGATTATGTGCGAACGGCTGTCGATTAGGTTGTTGACCGATTTTTGAACTTTGTCTAACTGTGTGCGGGTGGTTTTGAGGCCGGTTTCAAGTTGAAGTTTTACCTCTTCGAGATTGGCTTTTTCGCTGTTGATTTGGTCGAGCATGGTTTGTAGTTCTACCATAGAGCCGATGGTTTGTGCAAGGCGGAGGTTCATGTCTTGGAGACGTTTTTCAAGGTTGGCATTCTCCAATGTTACCGTGTAGTAGTTTTGATGCGATGTTTGGAGTTTTTCTTGATAATCGGCTACCTCTTTGTTATATTTGTAGCGCTGGTATATCCACAGTGTGCCAAAGAGCAACATTAGCAACGCTGAAACTATTACGGCTATCACAAGCCACGATTTTGTGCGTTTGGTAAGTCCTCGCAAAAAATATTCGGTTCGGTCGGATATTGAAGAAAATTTCATAGGTCTGTTTTTGCAATTTTTTTGTTTGTAAAAATCGGAAAAAAAGATGAATAATCAAAATTTATTTACAAACTCTTTCATCTTGATGTCGGCAAGCGGATAAGCATATGCTGTTAAGTGGCTAAAATGCCACCATTCGGTGCGAATGCCTTTAAAACCGTGTTTTTCCATTATCTCTTTGAGAAACATTCTGTTGGCTATTACTTCAGACGGAAGGTTCATGTTGGTCATATACGCCTCGTAGCCGCAATGGTCAAAATCGGTGCCCATATCAAGTTCTTTGCCGTCGAGGGTGGTGATTGTAAGGTCTACAGCGCCTCCACGATTGTGAATAGAGCCTTTTGCCGGGTCGGAGAGAAAGTTGGGATTGGGTATGATTTTCCACATCAGATACTGGCACGAGTGCGGACGGTAGCCGTCAAAAATTTTGATTTTATAGCCTTTGTCGATAAATTCTTGAGCTATTTTTAAAAGGTCGCGGGCAGGTGCATAGCGCATATAGCAAAACGGCTCATCGTAAAGAACCGTGTGGGTAAAATTGTTTTCGGTGGCATAGCGAATGTCGAAACTAAACAATTCAGGAAAAAGTTTCAGGTTGATAAAATCGCCGTCGTTACCATCGAAAGGTATGGCTATTTTCATTTGCGGTATCACAATATTGTTGGCTATGATACGCAATTCTATTTCTGAAGGCGGAGTAATTCCAATGGCGCAGGTAACATTTAAGAATGTGTGTCCGTTGCGATTTTCGATTTGTCCTTCAAAGTAATGTTTTTCTTCGGTAAAAAATGCCGCACTGCCGTTGCTGCGCATCACCCACGATGCCTTGTAGCCGTTGTTGTTGATACTGAGCACTTGGTTGGTGAGGTTTCCAAATATGTGGCTTTTGTATAGGTCGGCAATGTGGCGAGGAAGTGTACCAACGGGTGTGTCGTCGTTGTTGGCTATTATTTGGGTAGAGTCGTTGAGTAGTTCACCGTTGTTGAAAAGGTCGATGCGCTCAATGGCATGAATGCCAAGCGGGTCGGCGGTGCTGATGGTAGCCGCAATGAGCGAATCTTTTACAAATTCGGCTCTACGACCTTTGGCATTGCCCACAATCACAAACGAAAGAGAATCTGTGGTGGTAGGTTTGATATTGAGTTCGGGATTGTTGCCGGTGCATTTGTAATATTCGCCGCCAATTTTTACAAATATAACGAAATCGGTGCTGTAGCCACGGCGTTTTGCCGGTGTAAATTTGATGCGCGAAATGGTTGATTTAGTGATTTTTAGATCGTAGGTGCGCATTTCTTCGGGCGCAAATGAGGTGTAATCCATATTGTCAAACATATTGGCTATTTTGTGCGATGGGTCGCCTGCCGCAGTGGTTATTTGCATAAAGTTGCGTGGCTTTTGTGTTTGTTGTATTTGAGGTGTGCAAGCGGCTAAACAAATGATTAATGATGCTAATATATAAAGGTGTCGCATTGTAAAAAAGATTAGAAGTCGAGACCAAGCGAGAAGTAAAATACGCGAGGCAAAATTACGTGACCTTCAACTCCCCAAGCCCAGTCGAAACGGAGAAAATATCCCAAAAGCGAAGTGCGCACTCCGAAGCCGTAGCCTGCCACTATTGACGGACGGTCAACGTCGATTGTCATTGTAAGAGAGCCGTTTTCCAAAATGTATTGGTCGTAAGCGTTGCCCGATTTAAAGGGAACAAAACCTGTCCAAGCTGAACCTGCATCGCAGAATCCCACAATTTGAAAATCGTTGATTAACTTTGAGTTGATAGGACGGTTTGCCAAGTAGCGGAAAATTGGCCAGCGGATTTCGTTGTTGAGCACGGCAAATGAGTTTCCGTTTCGGCAGTTCTGTATAAAACCGCGCATATTGGTGGCAACAGCCTGATATATATAGTTTTCTTTTTGGTCAATTTGAATAGAACGGTCAAACATTCCGTCGGTTTTGAATTTGGTCCAGTTGTCTACTGCGCCGAGATAATAAATGATTTTGCCTGTTCCAAACGAAGTGGCTCCTGCCAATCGCGATGCAAAAATCAAGCTTCGGTGTATTTTCTGATAGTATCTGAAATCAAATCCCCACGACGAAATAATGTCGTAGTTGCCTTCTACCTGCTGATAAAGTTCGCTCCACGCTTTGGCTCTTACGCCGGCGGGTGTGTTGGTGCCAAGGCTGCGGGTGTTGTCAAAATTGTATTCCAATTTGGCTTGTGCAAAAACTTGATAGTCAGGTTTCCGTTCCAAATATCTATAGTCGGTAACGAGATATTGAGCCTTGTCGTATCTAAGTCCGAGTGTGGATTTTAGTGCAGATGTTTGGTTAAACGGGTAACTTGCAATAAACAATCCCTCGTTGGTAATCACCTTGGTAACGTATGAATCCACATTGCGGAATGTGCTACGGTGAAAGATGTATTCTTTGTCGAGACGGTGTTTAAGGTCTTCAAACGAAAGGTAAAAATCGTAGCTATCAAAATTGCCACCGATGTTGATGCCTGCGGTAAGGCGGTAATCTTCAAAAAGATCTTTAATGCCTATTTTGAAATATGCGCTGGCTCCGGGGTTGAAATAATATAGACCACCTGTAAATGCTTGATAACTTTGGTTTTTGCCGCTGAAATCTATCTGACTGACAAGATAATCGATATAAAAATTGGTGAAATACAATCGTTGGTGAGGACGCACTGCAACTTCGTTTTTGTGACGTTCTTTTAAATCCTCGTGATAAAATGTAAGTTGCTGTGCCAATGGACGTTCTTCTTCAAATACATAGTTTGTGATGTCGTATTTGAGACTGTCGGGATGAATCCACTCTTTTGGAGGATTGGCGGCAATGCTATCGGCTATGCGGCGTTCTCTTTCTTGACGAAGTTTGCGCACTACTTCAAGACTATCTTGACGGTGCTGACGTCGATTCTCTCTTGCTTTGAAGTATGTGGTGGGTAGGGTAGAGGGAATGTCGGCAGCGGGTTTCTCGTTTTTGCCAGAGAAAAGATAAAACCTATCGTTGAAACGAAAAGCCTTGTCGGTTGTATGGCTTTTGTTGTCGGTGTGCAGTTTAAGCGTGTTGCGTGAGTAGTTGGTTACCGGTTTGTAACTATTTGTGTATCTGTAGTGTACGATGGTGTCGATAGCCACAATGGCGCTGTCGTAAACTGATGCGTATTGATTGTATATGCCGTTTTGATTGCTTAGGTAGGTATAGTTGCCGGGCGAAGTTTCGTGCGGTGCAATTTCGTTTTCGTATGGCGAATTGGTTACACGTCGCAATACTTTGTTTTTAGAAGCAAGGTTGTATTCAAAAATGTCGTATGTGCGACCAATGGGACGGTGAAAATCTGGTTTTTCTTCCATAAGAGTGTCGCAAATGCGGTTCGACGAGAATACAATTTTGCGACCTCCGGCTGCGTATTTTGGGTCGATGTCGTCGGCAAGGTCTTGAGTAATGTTTTCAAATGTGCCTGATGCTACGTTCATTACTACAATATCGCGCATACCCGAAAGTTGAACGCTCATTACCATATTGAGTCCGTCGGGAGAGTAGTTCATTGAGTACACTTTGTCGAATCGCGGCAGCATCTTGTTCATCATTGTCTTGGTGTCGGTATTGTATTGATACAGATATATATATCCGTGTTCTTCAATCACGAAACTAAGTATTTTTGACGTTGGATGCCAAGCCGCTACGGGGTACGAGTAGTCGGTGATTTGCTCTAATTTCTGTTCTCGGCGAATAAGTTTTGTAAACTCTTCGGTAGTGTTGTCGCGAATAAACATTTTGTATTTGCCCATACAGTTGGTGGTATAGATTGTAAACCGTCCGTCGGGCGATGTTTGGGGATTGTCGTATACTGTATTGCGCTTGGGCTTTTTGATGATGGTGTCGGCGCCGGGAATGTTTTCGGTGGAACGGTTGATGGCAAATTTCTCGTTGTAAAACTCTTTCCAATCGGGCGAGAGTTTTTTGATAGATTTGCCTAATGCTTGACTAATGGCGTTGTTTAAGTTTTTGTTGATGCCGGTAAGATAGATGATGTTTGGCACAGCATCGCGACCGTATGCTATTGTAATATAATGCCATAGCGAGTAGCCGGCGTATTTGGCGTCATCACCGTGAAGGTGGTTGATTTTTTTGTATTTTTTGCTTTCAAATCCGTCTTTGATGATGTCTTCGATTTCTGAATTCCATTTGATAGCGGCATATGCAGTAAGACCGTTGCTGTACCATTCGGGCAGCGAAATTACAGCCGAGTTTGCCACCTTGCTTTTGAGTCCTGTGCCATAAAGACTTGAAGTCATCAACACCGAAGCCACAGCCTCGCGTATCTGTTCGTCAAACTTATTGTGATCACCATCAAAATATAGAAAAACTTTGTTGTCGATGATTTTGGTGGTGCCGCCGAGATTTGAGGAAATGTCGGAAGTTTGCAAACCTACGTTGCTTTGTCGAAACTCGGTTAAACGATTGTATACCAAAAATATAATGCGTTTTTGCATTTTGCGTCCGAAAAACTTTTCCATTTCAGGAATCAGTTCCTGTGCTCGGTCGCTCACGTATTGCGCCAAGTCTTTGCCCTGCTGATAGTAGTAGGTGTCGAACTGCGGATAACGATAATAAAACCATTGAAATTCAGAGTATTGTACACGGTTTTGTCCAAAGTTCATTTGATGTCCGTTGTAAAATTGAGCCTCGGCAACAAACGATGCAAAAATGAATAACAGTGTGGCTATGTATTTGATATTCTTCATTTTGACGTAGTATACTTTGTTTGTTCTGGTATAATCAGTTCTATTTCTTTAAAGTCGTATTTTTTTGATTCGCCGGATAGTTGGTTTTCTACTGTAATAAAACCGGTTGGGTCTACATCGCGGATTATTCCTTTAAAAACTTTGCCTTGCGAATTGTATACCAATGTTTTGTTTAATCCAAGCAAGCGGCTCATATAGTTTTGACGAAGAATTTCGGTTTCGCCGTTTTGAATATGAGCAAGATGTTTTTGCAGAATTTCTAAAAAAACGTTTAATTCATCGTTGAGATTGTATTCTTTGCCTGAGAGAATTTTCATCGATACCGGATTGGGCAGGTTTTCGGGAAATGTACCTTGGTTGATGTTGATTCCTATGCCCAAAATGCTTGATTTTATGTATTTGCCCGACACCGAGTTTTCAATAAGCATACCGCAGATTTTTTTCATTCCTGAATATATGTCGTTGGGCCATTTGATTGATACATTGGGAATTTGGCGATTCTCTAAATATTCGGCAACGGCAGCGGCTGTGGCTTGCGATAACATAAATTGACTTGTTACCATAAGTTCCTTTGGATGAAACACGTAACTAAACATCAAGTTTTTGCTGCTTTCGCTTTCCCAGATGTTGCCGCGCTGTCCGCGTCCGTCGGTTTGAAAGTCGGCTCTGATCACAAAGTCTTCTTTCGACTCGCGGTCTTGCGAAATGCGTCGTTGTGCCTCGTCGTTGGTAGAGTCAATTATGTTGAGGTGTATAATATTCATTTTTAAGCTTTTAATATAATTTTTACTGTGTTTATTTTTGGTTTTTTCACTTGCAACACCTTTATTATTAAATCGCCGTCGGTAAACTCATCGCCATTTTTGGGAAAATCCTTGTTGAGTGTGAGAATATATCCGGCGAGTGTTTCGTAGTCGTCGGTTTTGGGCAGGTGAAGTTTGTATTTTTCGTTGATATAGTCGATTTCTAAACGTCCGGAGAAAATGAACTCGCTGTTGCCAATTTTGCGTTCTACAAGTTCCTGATTATCGTGTTCGTCTTCAATTTCGCCGGTTATCTCTTCGATGATGTCTTCTACAGTGATCATTCCGGCTGTGCCACCATATTCGTCGGTAACAACTGCCACACTTTTGCGTCGTTTTACAAACTGTTTAAGCAGTTTGTCGGCGGTCATAGTTTCCGGAGCTTCAATGGCAGGCACTATTATTTCTTTGATGTTTTTTGGTTTTTTAAATAGGTCTAATGCGTTTACATATCCTGTAATACGGTCGAGACTGCCGTTGCAAATCACTATTTTTGAATATCCGCTTTGAATAAAAGTATCAGTGAGTGTTTTGATAGAGTCGTTAACATTTGCCGACACAATTTCGTTGCGCGGTACTATACATTCGCGAATTCGTATGTCTTTGAAATCTAATGCTTTTTTTAAGAATTGAAGACGTCCGTCGTCGTACTCTTCGTCGTCGGATTTGGATGCTGTGGTGGGTATCAGTTCCGAAATATTGTTGGGTTCGGTGTCGATAGTTCTGCCTTTGATTTTACCGCTTGCCGAAATTACCTGAAACATAACCAAGTATACCACAGGATAGAGAAAGTTGGAAATAAAGTCGGCGAGGGGCACAAAGTGGCGGAGCATCTGGTTGGCGTTTCGTGAAAATACCGCCGTGGGCAGAGCCTTGCACAAGATTACAGCCGTGATGATGGCTGCGGCTATGAAAATGATGTTGCCCTGCTGGCTGAGTCCGAGGCGTCCGCACAGTACAAACGCCGCGCTTGCCAACACGCACTGCGACAGAATTTCGCCGGTGCGCATGCAGGTGATGCACAGTTCTATATTGTCGGCTGGACGGAACACTATGCCCTGGCGGATAGTTCCGTTTTTGATGTCGATGTCGAGCACAAGGCGGTCGCTTCCGGTGAGTGCGGTTTTGATACCGGCGAAAAATGCCGCTGACAATGCCGATACTGAGAGTGCTATTATTAAAAGTGTGAACAAAATTTTATCCTTTTCTGTATTTTGCAAACGCGTATTCGATAGCCACGCCGAGGTTGCGTTTGTATACCGGTTTGGTCATAAAGCCGTAAACGTTTTGTAGTGTGGCAGCTTCGATGGTTGAGGGCGACGAGTCGCCGGTAATAAATATTATCGGCGTCTTGTATTTTTGGGCAATGATTTTGGCAGTTTCCACGCCGTCGATATTGCCGTCGAGATGGATGTCCATAAGGATGACGTCGATGTCGCTGTATGTGTCGCAAGCGGCTACGGCATCTTCGCCAGTACGCACTGTTGCTACTATTTCATAGTTTAACTCTTGTATAAACATCTGAAATATAGTGCATAGCATCTTGTCGTCTTCTACAATGAGTATTTTTTTTGCGTTCATCTGGTAGTAATAAAAGTTTTTTTGATTTGCAAATTTAGTAATTTTGCCCCAAAATTACTAAATTTTCCTTTTCGGCGTATGAATATAGTAATAGATTTTGGCAACACACGGTGCAAATTTTATTTTTTTGACAATCAGCGGCTCTCTCACACCAAAATTGTTGAAAATAGTGACCCGTGTTTCTCGGAAAAAATGTTAAATATTGTTAACGATTCAAAAATATCAGACGCTATTATCTCTTCTGTAGCATCTATTCCTGATTCGTTAATTGCTTTATTATCAAAATGTTGCAATAAGGTAATTGTACTTAATTCTGATACAAGTGTGCCAATATCAAATAGTTACGATAATCCTAAGCTTCTTGGCAACGACCGTTTGGCTGCTGCAGTGGGCGCCACGGTGCTGTTTCCCGGTCGCGATGTTCTGGTCGTAGATGCCGGAACTGCAATTACTTACGAGTTTATCAGCGGACAAAATCGTTACCTCGGAGGCAGCATTTCGCCGGGTCTCGGGCTTCGTTTTGCCTCGCTTCATGAACATACCGCCAAACTGCCTTTGGTGCAGCCCAACACCGATTCTGAAAATATTGCAACCAATACGCAAAGTGCTATAAATAACGGAGTTGTAAACGGAATTGTGGCAGAAATTATGTGGAATATCAGCTTTGCAAAAGAGCATTTAAATAATCCTGCAATAATTTTAACAGGAGGAGATACGATTTTCTTGGCAGAGAAATTAAAAAACACGATATTTGCACAGCCAAATTTAGTGGCAATTGGATTAAACAGAATTTTACAATACAATGTATCTGAAAACGATTAAAATATTGATAACTATGCTTTTAGCGGCGGTTTGTCTGCCGTCTGAAGCTCAAAAAATTACTTTTTCGCCCTATTCACGCTACGGTGTGGGCGACATTTCCGCACCTGTACTCGGTCACAATGTTGCTACCGGAGGCTCGGGAATTGGCAGAAGTTCCGAAGTGTATCTCAACCTTTTGAACCCTGCCGCCAACAACAATTTGCCGTTGCAGCGTTTTATTTTCGACGTGGGTATGGAAACCAAATACACCACAGTGTCGTCGTCATCGGCAAGTCAGCGAAACAACAACACCACTTTTAAATATCTTGCCGGCGGTTTTGCTGCCAAGCCATGGTGGAGTTTTGTTTTTGCACTTCGTCCGTATAGTGCAGTGGGCTATTCTATGAAAGACACCATTATAATGCAAAACGGTTCTGATCAACTGTATTACGGCTTTACTCAAAGCGTCGAAGGTTCGGGAGGATTAAACTCAGTTTTGCTCTCCACATCGTTTAAATTTTTCAAAATGTTGTCGGTGGGCGTTACCGGCTCTTGCCTTTTTGGCAGTCTCGACCGCTCAAATGTGATTCAAGTGATCACCTCCGACGATTATTATAGCTCTACAATTTCTTACAACAATAGATATTTGATGCACGGTTTCGGTTGTGATTTTGGAGCTCATTTTCAGAAATCATTTAAATCGCCCAAAGATTCTACCAAAACTATGCTCAGAGTGGGTTTAGGAGCTACATTGGGAACCGATACTAAGTTGAAGTCGCGCAACGAATTACAAATTTTAAATCATTTTAACTATCTGTCTACTTCAACTATCGACACCATTTGCAACGATACATTAACAAAAGGCAACGTAACGCTTCCGAAGAAAATCGGCTTTGGAGCATCGGTTGAACTTTACGACCGTCTCACCGTTATGGCAGACTATTCGTATCAAGATTGGACGAACTTTGACATAGAAGGAGAAAACAACACCCCGCTACGCAAAAGTTCATTTATGTCGGCGGGAGTTGAATATGTGTGGGATCGTTATTCGTCGCGATTTTTCAAAACTATTGAGTACCGCGCCGGAATACACACCGAAGACACATATCTTGAACTCAATGGCACCACCATCAAAAACCAAGGTTTTACATTTGGTTTAGGTTTGCCGTTGCGCAGCATCTTGCTCAATATCGGCTGTGATATGGGCAAGAGAGGTACCACAAACAACAATTTGTATGAAGAAAAATACTTTTTACTCCATTTCAACGTTACTATACATGACGTTTGGTTTGTAAAAAGGAAATTTCAATAGAGTAGAATAAATTTTTTAAATTTTTAAATTTTAGTATTATGATAAAGATGAAATCGGAAAAATTAGCATTAGCATTTTCGGCATTGCTTCTTTCAGGAAGCATGGCTATGGGACAAACTCCGGACGATGTGGTAAAAGCAAAATTTCCCGAAACTGCCGGCGAGTTAGCAATTGTGCCCGGCAAAACCACTTACAACAAAGCACTCAAGGCTCGTTATCGCGAACTTTACGCTCAGCTTAACGATGGCCTCGATGAAGTTGAAAAATTCAAACTCGGGGGAGCAGATTCTGAAATTTTGACCATATTTGACCTCAAAACTCTCAAGGATATGCAGAAAGCCGGTACAATCGACGAATTGGAAGGCAAACTTAAAAACGAGCGTCACAAAATTGCTGAACTGATGAAAGATCAGGAAAAATTCGGTGCCGACAGCGCATTCTGTGTTCGTCAGCTTTCGATGTTCTCTGAATTTATCAAACAGAGCAACTACAAAGACGCATACAATCCTTGGTCGGTGCTCATCAAAGATTACCCGATGTGCAACGCCAACATTTACCAGCACGGTAGAAACATCATCGTTTACAAACTGCAGCAGTGCAAAACCGGCACAGAGCAGCAGCCTTGGATCGACACTCTTATGATGGTGTACGACAACCGTATCAAGTATTTTGCACGCACAAGTAAACTCTATGGCGAGGGTTACGTTCTCGGCCGCAAGGGTGTAGATATGGCAAAATACCGTCCTGCTATGGTGGATGCTTACTACGAAACTCTCAACAAGTCGGTAGAACTCGGTAAAGAGAAAACCGAAGTAGCTGTTATCCAGACAACTATGAAAGCTACTATTGATATGTACAACGCTGAAAAAATCGATGCTTCAGTAGTTGTTGACCAATACTTGCTTCTTACCGACATTCTTCAAAAACAGCGCACCGACCTCACAGAACGTATCGCTGGCGGCAAGGAAAAAGATCCTGCTAAAACTCAGAAAGAACTCGACAACTGCAACACTGTAATCACAGGCGTTGACCAGCTTTTCTCAAACAGCACAGCCGCTCAGTGCGAAACTCTTAACAAAGCATTTGAACCCCGTTTCAAACAGAATCCCGAAGATGTGGAATTGTTGCGCAAGATTGTTAACATTCTCGACCGCAAGGGTTGCACCGACCTCAAACTCTACGAGGATGCTACTATCAAACTTACTGCAAAAGAACCCTCTGAGCTCGCTTGCCGCAGCCTTGGCCGTATGCTCGACAAAAAAGGTCGCTACGACGAAGCTATCGACAACTACAAAAAAGCTATCGGATTTGCTACAACCGACTCTATGAAGGCCAACTACAATTACTCTATTGCTGTAGACCTTTACAAACAGAAACAATACAGCTCGGCTCGTACATACTGCAACAAGGCTCTCGAACACAAATCTAACTACGGTCAGCCTTACATCTTGATTGCTACTATGTATGCTCAAACAGCAAGCTCTATCGGTGAAAGCGCATTCGACCATCAGCAAGTATTCTGGTTGGTAATCGACAAACTCAACCGTGCCAAAGCTGTTGACCCGAGTGTTACATCCGACGTTAACAAACTTATCGGTGGTTACCGTTCGCAGTGCCCCAACAAGGAGGAAGCTTTTATGCACTCTGTAACCAATGGCGCAACTGTAACTATCGGCGGATGGATCGGCGAATCTACAACAGCTAGATTCTAATATTGGTTAATATTTAGAATTTCATATTTATTGTAGAGACGTGCCACGGTGCGTCTCTACATTTTTTAATATTAAAATTATGAATTATAAATTATTGTTGTTGCCGGCAGTTTTATGCGCTTTGTCTGCTTGCTCGTCGAAGATGGAACAGCTCAACAATTACAACATCGACGCCACTTTCCCGCAGCAGTCGGTTGAAAATCTCGACTTGAAATATTATTCGTCGCACAAGATGAAAACCACCGTTACAGCTCCGCAAGCCGATGATTACGAGCAAGGCGACGTGGCTTCGTATTTGGAGTTTCCCAAGGGTGTGGACGTGATTTTCTACGATGAGGAGTTGAAACAAAAATCGAGACTTACTGCAGATTACGCCGTTTATTACAAGAAAAAACACCTTTATGAGGCTCGCCGCAATGTGGTGATTTCAAACGACGACGGCACCACGCTCAAAACCGAGCAGATATTCTGCGACGAGAACAAACAGAAGATTTTTTCGGTAAAAAGAGTGATGGTGGCTCAACCCGGCGATGGATTTGTTATCGACGGCAAGAGCGGTTTTGAAAGCGATTTAACATTCAAAAACTATCGTTTCTTGGATGTAAACGGTGTGGTGGAACTCAAAAACGAGTATCAAGAACTCAACGTATCATCGTCGGTAGTGTCTGATTCATCAAACGTAGCACAATGAAAAAGAAAGAGAGAAAGAATCCTATGGAAGTGCTATGGATATGTATGGCTGCAGTATGCCTTATCATATCCGTGATACGCACAATAAAATTCGGATTCGACGAAGGTATGGTTATGTTCATAGCCTCCGCCGTATCTGTATGTATGTTTATGTGGCGACGTGCGCTCCGCAAACGCGACGAGAAAGAATTCGGATCTTAATGCTCCTTAGGCTGCTCCTTAGGCTGCTCCTTGGGCTGCTCTTCGGGTTTTGATTGTCCGTGCGACGGCAGAGGAGGCAAAGGTTTGTCTTTTTTGGTGCCGGGTGCTTTCTGGCGAATCTCTATTGTTTTGTTTACAAAGGTCTCAACTATTTCGTTGATGGCTTTTTTAGAGCGGCAAAGGTTGGCTGATATTACAAGTTCTTCGCCATTGTCGAGCCTAAGTTTTACATCACTTCTATGAAGTTTAACCCATTCCACTACAGCGCTGCATAGTGTTGTAAGCGGGTCTACAAGACTGCCTACAAGTCCTATGAGAGCTCCACCAATGCCGGCGCCCATTTCTCCTTTCTTGATTTTTCCTTTTTCTAATTCGATTTTTTTCAGTCCGGAGATTTTCTTACTGTCGATAAACTGCTTCATAAGCAGCAAATCTTCTTTGCCGAATTTCTGTTTATCCTTGTATTCTATTTTGAGTTTCATTGTAATATTGTATTGAATTTTTGACGCAATATACGCATTATTTTTTAAATTGTAAACAATATTACAAAAAAAGTTTTGAAAAAATGATTTACCCTATTCTACTGATGGTTTTTAGACGGTCGTAGTCGATAATTTCGATTTTTTTGCCGCTTGCCGATATGATGTTGTCGGCTGCAAAATTTCGCAATGTGTGTATAATCTGTTCTTTGCTACATCCTGCATAGTCGGCAAGTTCTTGTCTTGAAAACGATAAGGAGAACGCTTTTGAGTTGTAAATGTGGTCGCTGAGGTATAGCAGCACGTCGGCAATGCGTCCGTTGCTTTGTTTGCGGGCAATGCTGATAAAGTTGTTGATAGCCCCACGAAACATTTGTGTAGATACACTCATGATTTCAAACATAAAGTTGCGGTTGTTGAGCATCAATAGTTTGAATCTCGAAAGATTGATGGCGCATCCGGTGCATTCCGACACGGCTCTTACTGTGAAATAGTTGATATCTTCGTTGAGAATGTTGGCAAGACCCAAAAGGGTTTGCGCCTTGTCGATAGCAACGATAAACTCGCGTCCGGTGTCTTCAAGCACAAATTTTACAATACCTTTGGATAGGTAAATAAGTTCGGTGCATTTAGAGCCTTGTCGCAAAATGACATCGCCTTTAGAGTATTTGAGCAGTTTCGACTGGCTGATAAGCGAGTTCCGATCTTCTTCTGAAAGACCACGGCAGAGCAATTCTCTGAGTTTGCAATTGTTGCATTGTTTGTTGTCGATGTTTATCATTATTCAACTGTTACGTTAAGGATACCGGATATTTCGCGGAGTTTTTTTACTAATTTATTAATATGTGTTTGTGTGCGCACGTAAACCTCAATCCATCCGGAGAAACTGGTGTCGTCGCTCTCGATGTGGATAGTTTTTAGGTTGAGTTCCACCTCTTGCGATATGGTGGTGATTATGCGTTGCGCAATGCCTTTTTGATCCACGCCGTCGAACACCAATTTGGCTGTGCCCGACATTTCTTTGTGCATTTTCCACGATACGGGAATCAGCAAACTGGGGTTTTCTTTGATTTTGGATACTGCGTAGAGGCATTTTTTCTTGTGTATAAACACTGTTTTTTTTGCACGGTCGATAAGTCCAATGGCTTCATCGCCCGGAATGGGGTTGCAGCAGTCGGCAAGTTCGTAGTTGTTTTCGAGGTTTTCGCCGATGATGTATTTCGACACGTCGGAGTCGGTGCGCTGTGTTTCGGCATTGTCGCCAAACTGCAATCTCCAAAAACGTACAAATGTGTTGGCTGCGGATTTTTTTACAGCCTGTTCCAAATCGTCGGGCTGGATTGTTTTGTTGGATATTTTGGTGAGCAAGTCGGTCTTGTTGAGACACGCAAACTGACGTATCAACTTGTTGGTTACCTCTATCTCGTTTACAATTTTGTATTGTTGTATTAGATTGTGCAGAATGCGCTGACCTTCGGCAATTTCTACCCTGAGGAAGTCGTGAAGCTGCTCTTTGAGTATTTCTACAGCCTTTTCGGTGTGCACAATCGACAGCCATTCGGGTTTGGGTTTGGTGCGGTTTGATGTTACGGGTTCTACCAAATCACCGTTTTGAAGGCGCGACGCAATAGTTACCATCTTGTGGTTAACTTTGGCGCCAATGCATGAACTGGCTTTTTCAGGATTATCGTAGTATGCAAAGTCGAGCACGGTGGCGCCTTGAGGCAATGTGGTTATGCGACCGTCTTGCGAATATACTGAAATCTCGTCGGAGATAAGAAACTTGAAATCTTGCGAAAAGTCGAACTCTACCGAATTTGGAGCTTCAAGTTTCTGTTTCAAAATCTTGAGTTTATCGTCGAAATCTTTGCGTTTGTCGGATATACCTTTGTATTTCCAATGTGCGGCAAAACCGTATTCGGCAATCTCGTCCATACGTTGACTGCGAATCTGAATTTCTACCCACGCTTTGCTTTTTTCGTCGAAAACTGTTAGGTGGTACGCCTCGTAGCCGTTGCCTTTGGGCATAGTAATCCAATCGCGGGTGCGCTCGGGGTGAACGTAGAAATCTTCGCTTATCACCTTTACTATATATAGGCACTCCTCTTTCTCAAGATCAGGATTGTTGGGCGTAAAAATGATTCTAATGGCAAACTTGTCGAACACCTCGTCGAATGTCACCTTTTTTTTCAACATTTTCTGGTAAATGGAGAAAATGCTTTTGGGTCGTCCTTTGATGTCGAATTTTATGTTGTTTTTGGATAGTTTGTCGATTATTTGCAGACTAAACTTATTGATAAAGTTTTTGCGCTCGTTTTCGGTGAGTTGCAATTTAGCCAATATCTCGTCGTATGCCTTGCGGTTGAGAAATTTAAACGAAAGGTCTTCAAGTTCGGTTTTGATTTTGTTTAATCCCAAACGGTGCGCAAGGGTTACGTAAATCTGCATTGTTTCGTATGCCACCTGATATTGAGTGTCTTTAGATTTGATTTCTAAAGTACGCAGGTTTGACAAGCGGTCGGCTAGTTTTATGAGTATGATTCTCAAGTCGTTGGTAAGGCCGAGAATAATTTTTTTGTAAACCTCGGGTTCCGAGTCTTTGAAATATTCCGACGTGCCTTTGATTCTTGCTAAGGAGTCCACAATTTGCGCCATCTGCTGTCCGAACATCTGTCGTACATCTTCGATTTTGAGGTCGGTGTGAAAAGTGATTTCGTGCAGAAGCGCACCTGCAGCACCAGTGGAACCCAATCCGATGTCTTGAACCACAATGCTCATAACATCGAAAAGGTGGTATATAAAACTATCGCCGGTGGTACGTTTTTGACCGTGGTGCACACGTTTGGCTACGTCGTAAGCTTTGCGCACGAGTTCCTTGTCGCTCTCTTTGGGAAAGTAGAGGTCGGAAGCAAGCATGCGCTCGAACATTATGTCGGTATCCTCCTCCGAAAAGGCTTTGCGGTGCAGCACTGTTTCGGCTGGTGTCTTTTCCGTTAGGTACGATGTGGCGGCCATGATGTGTTCTTCTTTTTTTAGTTTTACTTACAATCTAATAAAATGTTTCATAAATCAATCGTCAAGTTTGTGTCCGCAATAGGGACAATATCCGCGATGGTCTGACGGATGATTACAATTGGTGTTATCTGTTTTGTTATCAGTGTTTTTATCTTTGTTCTTTTGGTTGAGTTTCTCTAAAAAACCAGCGCTAATAATACCTGTGGGTAATGCCACAAGACCTATGCCAAGAAAAGCAATTACCCCGCCGATAAACCTTCCAATGCCTGTTACCGGAAAAACGTCGCCGTAGCCCACTGTGGTGAGTGTAACTATCGACCACCAAATGCACGAAAGCACATTCGGGAAATGTTCTGGTTGTGCCTTATTTTCGGCGTAAAACATTAAGAATGAGGCTATTATCATTACGATAATAATCACAAAACATGTTACGCCCAGTTCCGAACGTTTTTCGCTCATTACCGACTTGATAAGTTCCATAGAATTGTTGTAACGTGTTATTTTAAAGAGTCTTAAGAATCTCAATAAGCGCAATGTTCTTACAATTCTGAGGTCTAGTTTGGTAAACGGCATGTAGAACGGCAAAATGGCAAGCAAGTCGATCAAACCGTAAAACGAAAACATATATTTAAGAATGCTCTTCAAACGGTTTCCGCACGGAAATGCAAGGTCGGCTGTAAGGATGCGCATTATGTATTCGCAAGTAAACACCGCTATTACAAACAATTCAAATGCGTGAAAATAAGCATGATACGGTTCGTAAATTGATTTTACGGTTTCTAAAATCATTGTCACCACATTTACAAGTATCAGCGTCATAATAAAGTAATTGAAATACTTAGGGAACCCTTTGTCGCGGGTTTCCTCGCTAAATAGCGCGAATATTTTGCGCCTTATTGCCGATGCTTGTGGTTGCTGTTCCATGAGTTAAAGTTGTTAAAATTTTAGACGAGCGTCGGGGGCAATGTCCATACCCACAAACTCTTTTTTGAGAAATTTGTAGTAACCTGCGCCGGCTATCATTGCGGCATTGTCGGTGGTATATTTGCGTTCTGGAATGTAAACTTTCCAACCGTAGCGTTTTGCCTCAAATTTAAGCACTTGACGCAGTTCTGAGTTAGCAGCCACACCGCCGCCGATGGTAATGCGATTGATGCCGGTTTGCTCCACCGCAGCCACAAGTTTTTCTATTAAAATTGATGTAATTGTAAACTGCAACGAAGCGCATATATCGTTGATATTCTTGTCGATAAAGTCGGGTTCGTCTTTCATCTTGTCGCGGAGAGTGTAAAGGAAAGATGTCTTTAATCCGCTGAAACTGAAATTCAAACCTTCGATATGAGGACGTGCAAAATGAAAACGTTCGGGGTCGCCTTCCTGTGCGTAACGGTCAATAACAGGTCCGCCTGGATAGCCGAGAGCCATCACTTTAGCACATTTGTCGAAAGCCTCACCCGCAGCATCGTCGATGGTGGTGCCGATTATTTCCATATCGAAATAATCTTTTACAAGAATAATTTGCGTATGTCCGCCCGAAACCAAAAGTGTTAGAAACGGAAAATCGGGATGATTTTCGGGTTTGTCTTTTTCGTGTACAAACTGCGAAAGTACGTGACCTTGCAAGTGGTTTACCTCAATCAACGGAATGCCAGCCGAAAGTGCAAAACCCTTAGCAAACGATGTGCCCACAAGCAACGAACCCAGCAACCCCGGTCCGCGGGTAAATGCCACAGCACTGATGTCGTTTTTGGTGATTCCCGCTTGCTTGATGGCTTGGTCTACCACGGGAATTATATTTTGTTGGTGCGCACGCGACGCCAATTCGGGAACAACGCCGCCGTATGCACAGTGTACTGCCTGACTTGCAATTACATTCGATAGCAAAACTCCTTCGCTAACTACTGCAGCGGAGGTATCATCGCACGATGATTCTATGCCTAATATATTAATACTCAATTTATTATATTTTAAAATAGTGTATTACAAATTTTGTATAAAGGTATAATATTTATGCTTAACAACCAAAATAAAAATTCAATTATAGTTGTTAAAAATTGTTGTAAAGTATTTGCCGTAAAAAAATATTCTGTATCTTTAAACCGAAAACTTAATATTAAAAAGATACATTAAAATGAACAATTTCACATTTCAGAATCCTGTAAAGATTATTTTTGGAAAGGGTTCTATTGCAGAATTGCCCAACAATCTTTACAAGGGTGAAAAAATCATGATGACTTACGGTGGAGGCTCTATCAAGAAAAACGGAGTTTACGACCAAGTAAAAAAGGCTCTCGAAGGTTATTCGATTATTGAATTTGGCGGCATTGAGCCAAATCCAGATTTCGATACCTTGATGAAAGCTGTAAAAATCTGTCGCGAAGAGGGCGTAGGATTCCTTCTTGCAGTGGGTGGAGGCTCGGTTATCGACGGCACAAAACTTATTGCTGCTGCAGTTGATTTCAAAGGCGACCCGTGGGACATCCTTACCAAGGGCGCAGACTTCGGCGAGGCTCTGCCGCTTGCATCGGTGCTGACTATGCCAGCCACCGGCAGCGAGATGAACTGCAACGCTGTGATTTCGCGCCGCGCCACCAAGGAGAAATTCGCTTTCGGAAGTCCAAAGGTATATCCCGCGTTCTCGATTCTCGACCCCGAGGTGGTATACTCTATTCCCAAGCGTCAGAAGGCAAACGGACTTGCCGACAGCTTTATCCACGTGTTTGAGCAGTATCTTACCGACGATATCGACACTCCGGTGCAAGACCGCTGGGCGGAAGGCGTTTTCAAAACCATTATCGAAACCGCTCCCAAGGTGCTTGTTGACAATCCGCCTTACAACGCATGCGCCAACTATATGTGGGCTGCCACCTGTGCGCTCAACTTCTTCATCTGTCCGGGCGTAAATCAGGACTGGAGCACTCACATGATTGGTCACGAGCTTACAGCACTCTGCGGACTCGACCACGGTGTTACTCTCTCTATCGTTCTTCCCGGCACTATGCGTGTGATGCGCAAGGAGAAGAAGGCCAAGCTGCTGATGTTTGCCAAAAACGTGTGGGGAATCACCTCTGGCAGCGACGACGAGATTATCGACAAGACAATCGACGCCACCGAGAAGTTTTTCCAGTCGCTCGGCATCAAGACACGCCTTTCTGACTACAACATCGGCAAAGACATCGTGGACGAGATTTACAACCGTTTCAAGACCCGCGGCGTAGAGCTTGGCGAGCACGGCATTGTAACTCCCGAAAAAGCGAAAGCTATTCTTGAAGACAGACTTTAGTCTTAGCCATAAATAAACAAAAAAAAAGCAGTGAAATTTTTCACTGCTTTTTTTATTAGTCTAGCTCAAGAAGGGAACTTACTGTGCGTTAGCTTCCTCTTTTGCTTTTTCGTTCTTCATTATTACATCGACGGCTTTTTCTACGGAAGGTTCGATGTTGAGCACTGTGTCGAGCTGCGAGATAGAGATAAGTCTTTCTACAGCGGTCTGCAGTCCTGTGAGTACGAACGTGCCGTTGGCGTTTTTGCAAAGCCGGTTTGCTACCAATATTGCGCTCAATCCTGAACTATCGCAGTAACGGGCTTTCTGGAGATCGATAACGATGTTTCTTTCACCGTTGCCGGCAATCAGTACAAGTTCCGATTTAACAGCCGGAGCAATGTGAGTGTCCAGCTTTTCAACAAGTATGCTTATTACTGTGTAATTATCGTGTTTGATAACTTCAAATTTTTTCTCGTCCATATTGGGTCAATTTATATTAGTATTAAACAAAGCCGTCGAGGCGTTAATTATTCTGCAGATTCGTTTTTCTGCTGTTCCAATTGGCTTTTGAGAGCGTCGCCGAAGAGGTCGCCGATAGTAGTGGTAGCCTTTTCAACTTTGGGCTGTTCCTCTTTCTCTTTCTTAGCGGGTTTGTCGCTAGCTTTTTTGGTCTTCTTCTCGGGGTTGTTGGCGTCTTCCCAAACTTTGGTGTGCGAGAGGATGATACGTTTAGCAGCCTTAGAGAACTCGATAACCTTGAAGGGGAGTTTCTCGTCAACTTTGCACTGCGAACCGTCTTCTTTTACGAGGGCACGGAGGTTTGCGAAACCTTCAACACCGTATTGGAGAGCGATGATAGCGCCTTTGTCGAAGATGTTGGTGATAGTTCCTTCGTGAACGCTGTCAACGTTGAAGATAGTTTCAAAAGTGTCCCAAGGATTCTCTTCCAACTGTTTGTGGCCGAGGCTGAGGCGACGGTTTTCTTTGTCGATGTCGAGAACAACAACGTCGATGTCGCTTCCGATAGAAGTGAACTCGCCGGGGTGTTTGATCTTTCTGGTCCAAGAGAGGTCAGAAATGTGGATAAGACCGTCTACGCCCTCTTCGATTTCAACAAATACGCCGAAGTTGGTGAAGTTGCGAACTTTTGCAGTGTGTTTGCTTCCGATTTTGTATTTCTCTTCGATGTTTGCCCATGGATCGGGTTTGAGCTGTTTGATACCGAGCGACATTTTGCGCTCCTCGCGGTCGAGAGTGAGGATAACAGCCTCGATTTCTTCGCCCACTTTGAGGAACTCCTGAGCAGAGCGGAGGTGCTGGCTCCACGACATTTCTGATACGTGGATAAGACCTTCAACACCGGGAGCGATTTCAACAAAAGCGCCGTAATCAGCGATAACCACAACTTTGCCTTTAACCTTGTCGCCAACTTTGAGGTTTGCATCGAGCGAATCCCAAGGATGAGGAGTAAGCTGTTTGAGGCCGAGAGCGATACGTTTCTTGTCGTCGTCGAAGTCGAGGATAACCACGTTGAGCTTCTGGTCGAGGTGAACGATTTCCTCGGGATGAGAAACGCGTCCCCAAGAAAGGTCGGTGATGTGGATAAGACCGTCTACGCCGCCAAGGTCAATGAATACGCCGTAAGTGGTGATGTTTTTAACGGTACCTTCAAGGATTTGACCTTTTTCGAGTTTGCCGATAATTTCTTTCTTCTGCTGTTCGAGTTCGGCTTCGATAAGAGCCTTGTGCGAAACAACAACGTTTTTGAATTCAGTGTTGATTTTAACAACTTTGAATTCCATAGTTTTGCCAACATAGATATCGTAGTCGCGGATGGGTTTAACATCGATTTGCGAACCGGGAAGGAATGCTTCGATACCGAATACGTCAACGATCATGCCGCCTTTAGTACGACATTTGATGTAACCTTTGATGATTTCGTCGTTGTTGAGAGCTTCATTAACGCGATCCCAGCTGCGGAGTGCGCGAGCTTTCTTGTGCGAAAGAACGAGTTGACCGTTCTTATCTTCTTGATTCTCAACGTAAACTTCTACTTTGTCGCCTACTTTGAGTTCGGGGTTGTAACGGAACTCATTGAGGCTTACAATGCCTTCCGACTTGTAGCCGATGTTGATAACTACTTCGCGGCTTGTGATGGCTATAACTGTTCCGTCAATTACTTGATTTTCAGTGATTGACGATAATGTCTTGTCATATTCTGATTCAAGTTGTTTGCGTTTTTCGGCTGAATAGCCTGTGCCTTTGTTTGATACGCTGTCCCAATCAAAATCCATTGTGGAAGCGTTGTTTTTGTAACTGCTTCTGGGTTTTACAATTACTTCTTCTTCAGCAGTTTCCTGAGCTTCAGTTTCTGCTTTTACCTGTTTTAGGTCGTCATTTTCGATTTCTGCATCGAAATCATTGTTGTTTTTTTTGGGTGTCATTGATAAATAAAAATTTTTAATAATTTATTGTGTTAGACTTTATTTATAGAGGTAATACGCTAATTACCGGCTGCAAATGTAGTATTTATTTTGCAATTCCAAACTTTATTTTGTTTTTTTCATGTTATTTTTTTCTGATTTTTTTGTAGTTATGGCAAATTGCAATGTTTGAAAGGGGTGTTTGTAACGTTTTTTTTGTAAATTTGCACCTCAGTTTATGTAATATATAGTATGAAACGTATTTTGGTAACAGGAGGAGCTGGTTTTATCGGTAGCCATCTATGTGAGAGGCTTCTGGCTCAAGGTTGCGATGTGGTGTGCCTCGATAATTTTTTTACGGGCAGCAAGCAGAATATTATTCACCTTATTGGTAATAACTATTTTGAACTTGTAAGACACGATGTAACAGACCCTTATAAGGCTGAGGTTGACGAGATTTACAATCTTGCATGTCCTGCGTCGCCCATTCACTATCAGTACAATGCCATCAAAACAGTGAAAACATCGGTGATGGGTGCAATAAATATGCTTGGTCTTGCTAAACGTCTTAATGCCAAGATTTTGCAGGCGTCAACAAGCGAAGTTTACGGAGACCCGACTATTCATCCGCAAGTAGAATCGTACTGGGGTAATGTGAATCCGATAGGAGAGAGGGCATGCTACGATGAGGGCAAACGACTTGCCGAAACTCTGTTTATGAGTTACAACCGTCAAAACCATGTGAAAACCAAGATTATACGTATATTCAACACTTACGGTCCACGAATGATGCCAAACGACGGACGTGTGGTGTCAAACTTTATAGTTCAGGCACTTACCAATAAACCAATAACTATTTACGGAAGCGGCGAACAAACTCGCAGTTTTCAATACGTGGACGATTTGGTGGAGGGTATGATTAGAGTGATGTCTACTCCCGATTCTTTTACCAGTCCGGTAAATATTGGCAATCCGGGCGAGTTTACTATCAAGCAGTTGGCTGATAAGGTTATAAGTATGACCGGTTCTCATTCCAAAATAGAATACAAGCCATTGCCAAGCGATGACCCTGTTAAACGTCGTCCTGATATATCATTGGCACAAAGTGAGTTGGGTTGGAATCCTACTGTCAATTTAGAACAGGGGCTTGCCAAAACTATTGCATATTTCGAAGATTATTTAAAACACAATAAATTAGAATTTTAATAGAGATGAATACAGCAGTTCTTTTGCTACACTGCCCCGACAAACCGGGACTTATAGCCGAACTTACCAATTTTGTTACCGTAAACAACGGTAATATCGTATACTTAGACCAATATGTTGATCACACCGAAGGCATATTTTTTATGCGTATGGAATGGGACTTGGAAAAATTTCTTATTCCTACCGACAAGATAGAAGATTATTTTACAACGCTTTACGCACAGAAACATAGCATGGAGTTCCGCATCTATTTTTCTGACCGCAAGCCAAGGATGGCAATTTTTGTGTCAAAGATGTCGCACTGCCTTTACGATATGTTGGCACGCTATACAGCCGGCGAATGGAATGTGGAAATTCCGCTCATTATCAGCAATCACCCTGATTTAAAACCCGCTGCCGAACGATTTGGCATTCCTTATCATGTTTTCCCAATCAACAAAGACAACAAGGCAGAACTTGAACCTCAAGAGATGAAACTATTGAAAGACAATGATATAGATACTATTGTTCTGGCTCGTTATATGCAGATTATTTCACCCGAGATGATTGCTGCATATCCCAACAAGATTATCAATATCCATCATTCGTTTTTGCCGGCATTTGTTGGCGCAAAACCTTATCACGCCGCTTATGCCCGTGGTGTGAAACTGATTGGTGCCACAAGTCACTATGTTACTCAGGATTTGGATGCAGGACCAATTATCGAACAAGACGTTACACGCATTACCCACAAAGACACCATTCAAGACCTTATTAATAAAGGAAAGGATTTGGAAAAAATAGTTCTTTCGGTGGCTGTGCAGAAACATATAGAGCGCAAAATTCTCTCGTATAAAAATAAGACAGTGATATTCAACTAATTGTGAAGGTAAAGCGCGTACATAAAGTAGCCGTCTGTCTGCTGCTTGCCATTGTGGCTGTGGTGGTGTGGACTGTCACTTGTCCGCGCAACCCTTTTGATGTGCCTTATTCTACTGTTGTGGCCGACAGCAATGGCAGGATACTCGCTGCACATATCTCTTCTGATGGTCAATGGCGTTTTCCACCTGCCGACTCTGTGCCGTATAAGTTTGAACAGTGCATTCTTGAATTTGAGGATTCAAGATTTTACAGTCATTTTGGTGTGGATATTCTCTCGCTGTTGCGTGCTGCCTATCAAGACATTAAGAATATGAAGATTGTGAGCGGCGCAAGCACTATCACAATGCAAACCGTGCGATTATGGCGACGCGAAGACCGTACTTTTTGCGAAAAGTTTGTGGAGATGATGCTTGCTGTACGTCTTGAAATGCGATTGTCGAAAAAAGAAATTCTTGCTCTTTATGCCGCTCACGCTCCATTTGGAGGCAATACCGTGGGATTGGAGACCGCCTCAATTAGATATTTTGGACGTCCTGCCACTAATCTTTCGTGGGCTGAGGCTGCTATGTTGGCTGTTTTGCCAAATAGTCCGTCGCTGATACACATTTCCAAAAACCGTCACCTGCTTTTGCGCAAGCGCAATGAACTTTTAGACCGACTATATATAAAAGGTGTAATCAGCGAAGAAACTTGCGCACTTGCCAAAGATGAACCGATTGTGGAATCGCCTATGCTTTATCAAAATCTTTCGCTTCAACTGCTCGACCGATTGTCGTCAGAGGCGTCACAAGGCGTGGTGCGCACAACTATCGACTATTCGCTTCAAAAACAGGTGGACGATGTGCTCAACCGCCATGTTAAAAAACTTCACGAATCTGGAATCAACAACGGAGCAGCGTTGGTGCTTGATGTGGCTACCGGCGACGTGCTTGCATACGTGGCTAATTCACAAAATTTCGATGGTGACGATATAGAAAATGGCAACTATGTTGACTGCATTACTGCTCCTCGAAGCACGGGAAGTATTTTAAAACCATTTCTTTACGCTGCTATGCTCACCGACGGACAGATTCTTCCAAACACGCTTGTGGCTGATAT
Organism: Bacteroidales bacterium; assembly: GCA_017962175.1. Taxonomy (GTDB): domain Bacteria; phylum Bacteroidota; class Bacteroidia; order Bacteroidales; family UBA3824; genus UBA3824. The sequence continues at coordinate 26,027 of JAGCVU010000002.1, forward strand.
TCCTACACAAATTTCGGGCTATATGCCTCAAAATTACCGACATACCTACGATGGTGCTGTTCCTGCCAACCGTGCATTGGCTCGCAGTTTGAATGTTCCCGCTGTTAAGATGCTGCAAACTTATGGCGGCGAAAAGTTTATTCCTTTTCTCAAAAAAGTGGGACTTACAACTGTGAATCAAAGTTCTGATTATTACGGACTTTCGCTGATACTTGGCGGATGTGAGGCTACACTTTGGGATTTGTGCGGAGCATACGCCTCAATGACTCGGTCGCTTTACGGATATGTTGATCATCAAAATTTATATAATTCAGCTGATTGGCACGCTCCAAACTTATATTACAATCGTTCGGTGAAACGCACTGGCACTATCGCAGACTTTCACAACGAAAGTTTTATGTCGGCTTCGGCGGTATATTTTACCCTTGATGCATTGACCAAAGTGGAAAAACCTGATGCCGAACTTGGCTCTGAGTTTTTTGAATCAAACCAAACTGTGGTGTGGAAAACCGGCACAAGTTTCGGCTTTCGTGATGCGTGGGCAATCGGAACAACCCCTAAATATGTGGTGGGAGTGTGGGCTGGCAATGCCGATGGCGAGGGACGACCCGGAATTGTGGGTATACAAGCTGCTGCGCCTATATTATTTGATATTTTGAAACTTTTGCCCAAAAGTAGCGAACCTTTTTCAATTCCTTACGACGATCTTACCACTGCAAAAGTTTGTGTTAAAAGCGGTTACATTGCCGGCGATAATTGTGAGCAGTCAGAAGAACGCCAGATCCCGGCTGTTGGTGCCAATTTCAAAACTTGTCCGTATTGTCATTTGGAACATTTTGACCAATCGCTCAAATATCGTGTAACTACAGATTGTGAGAGTCCTTGGAATATTGTTCACAAAAAATGGTTTGTGCTGCCGCCTGCCATGGAGTACTATTATCGTATGAAAAATCCTGATTACAAAGTACTTCCTCCAATGCGGTCAGATTGTCTTGCTCATTCGGGCGGTGATATTCATGTGCCGTTTCAAATTGTTTATCCCGAAAACAATGCCAAAGTATTTATTCCCAAAGGTTTAGATGGTACACTCGAAAAAATGGTGATTGAAGTTTCGTGTCGCAATCACGACGAAGTGCTTTATTGGCATTTAGATGGTGCATTTATTGGTGAAACTTCTGGTGTGCACAAATTGGCTGTTTCCGCTTCAAAAGGTCAGCATTTGATCACCATTGTTGACCGTTATGGCAATTCGGTGAAACGATCGTTTGAAGTGATGTAAAAAAACACCGTGTCTACAAGAAGTAGACACGGTGATATTAGCCCATGAAAAATAATAATAATCTTATTTTGTTGTGAGTTTGTAAATCTCGTCGAGGTTTGGAGTGAGGATAATCTCTGTGCGACGGTTCATAGCGCGACCAGCTTCGGTGTTGTTGCTTGCTACAGGAGCAAATTCGCCACGACCAGATGCTGTGAGACGTTTTTGCGGAAGACCGTCGGCGCTGAGCAAACGTACAATGTTGGTGGCACGAGCTGCGCTAAGATCCCAGTTGTCTTTGTATTGCGAGGTCTTGATAGGCAAATTGTCGGTGTGACCTTCAACCATAATGCCTATGTCAGGATTGTTGAGCAATACTTTTGAGAGTTTTTTGATAGCGTTTTGACCTTTAGATTCCACCTCTGCGCTACCAGATTTGAAGAGCAGTTTGTCGAGCATAGTAACGTAAACCTTACCGTCGCGAATTTGCACTTTAAGTTCGTCGCTCTTAAAACCGTTCATAGCGCCGGTAACGAGTTTGTTGATAACCCTTACGAGCGAATCTTGACGGGCAAGTTGCTGACGCATTTTCTCGATTTCGGCCTGCTGAGTAGACGACGAGTCTTTCAATCCGCCAACTTGACTGTTGAGCGCGTTGTAGCGTTTTTGCAGGTCGGCGTAGTTAGCCTCCATCGATTCGTTTTGCGATTTGAATTTTGTAAATTCTTCGGAGGTCTGTTGATGCTTGATATCAAGCTCTTTGTATCGATTGTTGCTACGAATCTTGTCCCAGATAAACAGCCCTGCGAGGATAAGCAGAGCCGCCGCCAAAATCCAGACCCAGAATTTCGACGTGCTTTTCCCTGTGGTACTTGTTGTTGTTTCTTCTGTTGCCATAATTGTTTGAAAATTTGATGTAACAAAAGTAAGGAATTATTGATAATTGCAACACTTTTTTTTAAAAAAAATAGCGAAAATGTGATTTTTTTGTGGAAAGGTAGTTAAAATGTCACTTTCATTCATTCCCTTTTGCTTCAATTTTAGTTTAAAAAGATTAATAAAAAAGGCTACCACCTTGGTAGCCTTTTTTGTATATGATTTTAACCGAAAACTATTTGAACAGCAATTGATAAACATCTGTAAGATAATCTCTTGCATTCATCCAAGTGTGACCGCCTTCGGTTTCTTTGTATTTGTATTCGATGCCGCGTTTGTCGAAATATTCACGGTGAGTTTTAACGTGATTGTAGAGAAAATCATCGCTGCCAACGCCGTACCAAAGCACTTTGAAGGTCTTTTTCATATTCTCTTTGGTGAGGAGAGTTGAAAATTCTTTGTCCATTGCCTCGGGAATCAAGTACGAACTAAATGATGCCATATTGGCAAACTTGTCGGGATTAGCGAAAGCGGTGTATTGCGACTGTCCGCCTCCACGCGAAAAACCTGCAATAGCACGGTTTTCACGGTCGTTTTTGGTGCGGAAATTCTTTTCTACAAAAGGCATAATTTCGTTTGTGAGAACACGTGCAAATTGCTGATACATAGGCACTGCGTCCATTGTGGCGGGATTGGGAGTGCCGTGGAGCATATTGCCGTAAGGAAGCACCACAATCATAGGAACAGCCTTGCCGTTGGCAATAAGATTGTCGAGAATGGTGTTGAATTTGCCCACTTTGTACCAAGTTTCCTCTGTGTCGGTGGTGCCGCTAACAAGGTAGAATACAGGGTATTTTTTGTTGGAATTTTGCTCGTATTCGGCTGGTGTGTAGATAATTAGCGGACGGTAAACACCAAGTTCGTCGCTCTTGTACTGCATATAAGTAACACGTCCGTGAGGAACGTCTTTAACGGTGTAAAGTTGCTCGTTGTCAGGTACTTGGAAAAGTGAAGCCTTGAAATTTTCGTTCGGGAAAATCTCCATATTTGCAGGGTCGGAAATAGATACGCCGTCTACAACAAAATTATAAGGATAAATGTCGGGTTTGGGCGAATTTAGGGTAATAGACCACACGCCGTTGGCATTTTTTACCATAGGCTGCAAACCTTCGGTAAATTGCGAAGAAAATTCCACCTTTTTGGCGTTGGGAGCGTATACGTTGAAAGTTGCCGAGCGAAGTTTAGCCTTGCTGTTGTCGCGAACCATCTTGTTTTGCTCGCGGTCGAAATAAAAATTCATAACGTGCATAACAGGCGACACCAAATTGTTTGCCCTCGGATTAGAGTTGTCTTTGGGTGTAATGCCCTGCAATTGAAGCATTTTGAATGCATAACGGCGACCGAGAATCCTGTAACCTTCGGCGGTAAAATGCAGTTGGTCGAAGTTTTCGGGGCAGGCGCTCGAACTAATTGCGTGAGCGTTTTTGATAACCTCGGGCAGACGGTTGATAAGCGGATTGTGCGCAGCGCAAACGCCTCCACGGTCGGAGTTTACCACCTCGCCGGCAAGCAAAGGCACTTGGTCGGGATTAAGATTGAGGTCTTTCATCAAGTTGTCGTACACCGACTTAACCATTCCGAGCCAAGCCTCCTGACCTGTGTTTGTTTCGCCCTGATGCAGAAGAATACCTTTGATAGTACCCTTTTTCTGAGCAATTTTTGCCATATCCACAAGACGTTGATAAGGATTGTTGTTGTAAGCGGCAAGCATCGGCACCATCCATTCGGGACAAACTTTGCAATAAGCCTCGATGCTATCTTTCATAAAAGCCTTGATGTCGCAACCGCCGATGGCAACATTTATAACGCAGATACTCACGTTTTTAGGAAGATTTTCTACCATTGTTCTGCCAAAATAGTCAACGGGAGTAAGACCAGTGTTTTCGCGGCAGAGAGGCGGCACGGCGGGATAGGTCTTGCCCATTTTTCTGCCCATTTTTGGAAAATCTACCGCAGCCATCATTTGATAGCGTGGGTCGATATTCTGACGGTCGATTTCTTCTATTTGGGCATTGCCCTCCATATTCGACTGTCCAAAACATAGATATACCTGAGTTTCAGGTTTTTGCGCCATTGCTGAAAACATCGTTGCCGCAGCGCAGAATGTTAATAAAAATCTTTTCATCTTTTTGGTATGTGTTAAAAAAATTGTGGTGTAAAGGTAGAAAAATAATTGCACACGTTGTATTACTTTTGTAGTTTTGCAAAAAAAATATGAGTTCATAAATTGAATTATGAATCAACAAAATAATAACATAGCATATTTTGTAGCCTTTTGCATTGAGCAATACAAACACACTCATAATATTAGTGGGCGCGAGGCTATGCGTTTGTTAGACAACTATGGCGTTTTGGATTATTTGGCAGAAAACTACGAAATACTTCATACTCAAAGCCGTCAATGGATTTTGGAAGATATCGACGAGTTTATTAACATAAGGAAAAAACATTATGAAACTGTATCACGGTAGTTTACAGATAGTTGAAAAACCAGAAATTCGTCTTCCTGAAAGAACGCTCGATTATGGCAGTGGATTTTATACCACCACTTCGTTTTCACAAGCCGAATCTTGGGTAAAAAGACGGATGCGTGAAAACAAGGTTTCTAAGGGATATGTGAATATTTACGAGTTTGACCAACAGAGTGTTAATAATGTTAAATCATTGATATTCAATGCGCCAAATGATGAGTGGCTGGATTTTGTTATGAAAAACAGGATGAATAAAGGTTTTTGCCACGATTACGATATAGTTTATGGACCTGTTGCTAACGATCGAGTTTATGCGGCGTTTGCCTTGTATGAAGGTGGGGTGTTTAATCGGGAGGATTTAATTAAAGAACTTAAAACATACGTTCTTGTAGATCAATATCTTTTTCATACCGAAAAATCCTTGCAGTTGCTTTTTTATAATGAATTTAAAGAGATAGTATTATGAATCTGACTGTTACACAAGATAATCTCTATCTGTTTCTTCCCTCTAAAACGAGCCGTTTGGCGGAAATTATTTCAGAGGATAATGGCGTTAATATTGTAAAAGCCTTAAAAATGGTCTATAATTCAGATACTTATATCCGTTTGGAAAATGAAGATTCTAAACTCTGGCATTTAGGTCCAGTAGCATTATATGAAATTTATCAAAACAATTAACCATCTATGACACTTCGTTTTGCTACGCCTGCTGATGCGGCGCAATTGCTGAATATCTACGCCTATTATGTTGAAAATACGGCGATTACATTTGAATGGGATGTGCCTTCTGTTGAGGAGTTTGCCCAACGAATCGAGAAAACCAAGACTTTTTATCCTTACATTGTGGCTGAGGAAGACGGCGTTATCAAGGGTTACGCCTACGCATCGCGTTTCAGGGTGCGCAAGGCTTACGATTGGAGCGTGGAATCGTCGATTTATGTGCATAAGGATTGTCGCCATCAAAATGTGGGTTCTGTACTTTTGTCAGAATTGGAACGTTTGCTCAGCCTTCAAGGTATTTTGAATGTAAATGCAAGTATCACAACATCTTGCGACCCAAACGATAAGTATGTTACCAATGCAAGCCGAAAGTTTCACGAAAAGCACGGCTACCGTTTTGTGGGCGAATTTCAAAAAAGCGGCTTTAAGTTCAACCGTTGGTACAATATGATGTGGATGGAAAAAATTATCGGCCAACATACTGAATGTCAGCCGACAATTAAAAATATCAATGATATTGACTGCGGTTTGTAGGCGGTTTAAAATTTCACCTTCAAAGTCTTGCCTTTGTATTTAACGGTTTTGAAACCTGCACCTTTTATATCTGTGGTTTTGGTTCTTTCAAAACCACCTACTTGAATATGGCTTTCTTTATGAGTTTCCAATCCCATAATTGCTATTTCAAAGGTCTGATTTACAGCCTTTTTACTTCCAAGAGATTCTATGGTGAGAGTTTTGGCGGCATTGTTCCACGAAAACTTGATTTTTGAATATTGATATATACTGTTTTGATAATTAGTGCTTGTGCCATCGTCGTCGTATAGAGTAAATTCTGCATTATTACCATATAACACATTGATAGCCAAGTAATCTCCGTAAATTTTTTCAACATAGATGCTGCCCGCTTTGGCAAAAACAGGAATTTGGGTTTGGTCTATTTCGGTGGTAACGGTTTGTCCGCCGTTGTAATGTGCAAATTGGTGATTTATATCATACCATCCGCCCTCATTTTCAGGGAGATACGTTTGCCATTGAGTAACATCGGGTTCGGTTACGGGACTGATCAATAGGGATTTACCAAACATATATTCGTATTTTTGTTGCAAGGCTTTGGGGTCGTTGGGAAAATCAAAAACCAAGGGACGCATAAGCGTAGAGCCGTTGAACGATACTTCGGCGGCGTTGCTATATATATAAGGAGTAAGTTGTTTGCGGCGGTTGATGCAATTGGTGATAATCTCCTGAGCCTGAGCACCATACATCCACGGCTCGGTGTCGCTCATATATCCGTGAACACGCATAAGTGGCAGATATACCGATAGTTCTATCCATCGCAACATTCGGTTGATGTAATCTTGGTTTTTGTATTGGTCGAACGGACGGAAGAATCCTCCTGCATCGTAGGTCCACCACGGCACACCCGCAGCCTGCAAACCCAATCCACCTGTAATTTGACGGCGGAGAGTTTCCCAATCGTTGCCTACGTCGCCACTCCAAAGTGCTGAGCCATAACGTTGTATGCCGAGAAATCCGCTTCGGGTGAGAATCATCGGGCGACGGTTGGGCTGATCTTTTGTAAGTCCCTCATATACAGTCTTGTTTACCAACATCGGATAGACATTTCTTACGCGGTTGCCGTCGAGAGAGCCATTGCCCACAGTGCGGTTTTCGAGGTCGTCGTTTTCGGGTTCGGTGGCGTCTTGCCACCAAGCGTCGATGCCTGTGGGGAGGAGTTTTTGGCTAAAATTTTTCCAATATGCGGCGGCGGCTTCGGGGTTGAAAAAGTCGATCCAATCGGTGTTAGGTATGTAATATCCAGCACGTTCCATCTCTTTGCCCACTTCGGAATTTTTGTCGATTTTAGACCATACCGAAAGCATCATCTTTACGTTTTTGGAGTGCAGATAATCGGTGAGAGCCTTGGGGTCGGGATAGTTTTCGGCATCAAAAACCATTGAGTTCCAACCGTTTTTGCCCCAATACTGCCAATCTTGAACAATCACGTCCAAAGGAATATTTTCGGAAATAAACTTGTCGGCGGTTTCTTGAATCTCTTTTTGCGAATGGAAACGTTCGCGGCAATGGATATAGCCTAACGCCCATTTTGGCATCAGAGGTGCTTCGCCGGTGAGTTTGCGGTAGGTGGCAATTATCTCGTCGGGAGTGCCTTTGATTATGGTGTAATCCACTGCGTCAGAGGGATATGCGGTTAGGGTTTGAATATTGTCGTTGATTCCGAAAAAGAGCACGGGACGGTCGTTGTCGGATAGTTCGGATATTACCTTGTGCGTGCCTTTGGTGAGATGCACGATGGTGGATGCTGTGGGCGGCAACCAAATGTTTTGCATTTCGATAACCGTTTTGCCATCGATTTGAAGATTGTGGCGACGAGCCATTTTTTGTCCCACATCTAAGAGAATGGCATATTCACCGTCTTGATTTACAGTGATTTCTGCCTCGTAGAGATTGCGGTGGCGGACTTCCTGACGACCTCCCTCGGTGGTGGTTACATTTACGGTTTCGGTGGCTCCAACGCCCTCTTGTTTAGATAGTTGCACCTTGTTTTCGGGAAGGTTGAAGAAAGTTTCGGCATAATTGTTCCAAATAATTCCGTAGCCTTTGCTCGAAATCAGCACCGGAATCGATATCTGCGTGTTTACCTGCGTAAGGCGGCGCGGCAGACCTTTGATATTGTTGAATCCGTCTTGAAACTGCCCAAGACCAAAAAAGAACTCGCTATCGCTGCTCGAAAACTTCAAAAAAGCGGTGTCGTTGCGGAGAGTCTGTTCCACAAGAGCGATGTCGGTGGGTTTTGCATTAGATTCGCCGCTGAATTTGTCGGCGGTGTAAATCCAATCGGGCAACGAAGAATTTTGTTGATTGCTGTATCTCACCCGTAGGGCATTGTCGGCAAGAGGTGTGTAATACACCTGCTGCGCCGATACGTATGATACGCAAATAGTTGATAATAAAGATGCTAAGAGTTTTTTCATAAGTGATGAGTTTTTTATTTTGGGCAAAGATAGTATTTTTTTGTCAATATTTGTATTGCCTCCAAAATTAACTGATAACCATTTTAATGAGCCAAGACACCAAACATTTACGGATTTCTGCATTTTTAGCCGAAAAAGATTTACGGATTTCTGCATTTTTTGCCAAAATAAATTTGCGGATTTCTGCAAAGTGTTATATCTTTGTTGCCGAAAACCAATAATTTATACTGTATGATATTCAAGCGAAAATTATATGATGATATGCTGCGTTGGAAACAAGAGCGCAACGGAGCCACTGCATTACTTATAGAAGGTGCAAGACGTGTTGGCAAATCAACACTTGTAGAATCTTTTGCCAAAAGTGAATATAAATCGTATATTCTTATAGATTTTTCGCATAAGTCAAAGGATATAGATCATTTGTTTGAGGATATGTTTAATCTCAACAACTTTTTCCTATCGTTGCAGACACTATTTAATGTTACACTTTATAAGCGTAATTCGGTGATTATTTTTGATGAAGTTCAAAATCAACCTTTGGCACGACAGGCTATTAAACATTTAGTTAAGGATGGTCGTTACGACTATATCGAAACAGGCTCATTGATTTCGATTAAAAGAAATGTGCAAAACATATTGATACCGAGTGAAGAACAAAGCCTTACACTTCACCCTATGGATTTTGAGGAGTTTCTATGGGCTATGGGTAAAGAAAACGGACTTAATTTCGTTAGAATTTTTTACGAGCAAAAAAAGCCGCTTGGAGTGTCGCACCGAACCATTATGCACGATCTTCGATTATATATGCTTGTTGGCGGTATGCCACAATCGGTGGATACCTATCTTGAATACAACAATATGCAAAAAGTTGATGCTATAAAGCGCGATATTTTGAAACTCTACGATACTGATTTCAGAAAAATCGACCCGTCAGGGCGTGCCTCAATGATGTTTAAAAACATTCCGGCTCAATTAAATACTAATGCCTCGCGGTATATGATCGAGACTGCTATTAAAGAGCGACGCACCGACAATATCGACACCATTGTTTCAGAAATGCGCGAAAGCAAGGTGGTTAACTTGGCTTTTCATACTACCGACCCTAATGTTGGTCTTGGAATGCACCGCCTTATGGATGCCTACAAGATGTTTATAGCCGATACTGGTCTTTTTATTGCACTCGCCTTTTGGGATAAAAAGTACACCGATAATATCATCTACCAAAAACTGCTTTTCGATAAACTTGAAGCAAATCTCGGTTATATATACGAAAACCTTGTTGCTCAAATGCTTTATGCAGCGGGTAACGAATTGTATTACTATACATTTCCCACAAACAAAGGTAATACCAATTATGAGGTTGATTTTTTAATTTCTAAGGGTAATAAAATATGTCCTATTGAGGTTAAATCATCGGGCTACAAGTCGCACAAGTCATTAGATGCTTTTAGTGAAAAATATCATTCGCGCATAGGAGAAAAATTTTTGGTCTACACCAAAGATTACGTCAAAGATGGAGATACAACCTGTTTGCCTGTGTATATGACGGGGCTGATGTAGAATCGATTTTTTCAAGTTTCAAATTGTTTTTTTTAAAATATTGTTACATTTGCGGAGATAATGAATCTTTAAAACGTCACTTAAATGAAAAAATTTTTACTTGCACTAATCGCACTTTGCTGTATTATAGCATCTTGCGGAAATAAGCCTGAGGTTAAGGAGGGCTTTAAAATCAAACGCGGAACCAATCTAAGCCATTGGCTTTCGCAAAGCGAGGCAAGGGGCGAAGAACGCCGCCTGCATATTCAGGAGGACGATTTTGCACGTCTCGACAGTCTCGGTTTCGACCACGTGCGTATCCCTATCGACGAGGAACAGTTTTGGGACGAACAGGGCAACAAACTTCCTGAGGCTTGGGCTCTTCTCCACAATGCCCTCGACCTTGCCCGCAAATACAATATTCGCGCTATTGTTGACCTTCACATTATCCGCGCTCACTATTTCAACGCTGGCAACGAGGGTGGACACAACACTCTTTTTACCGACGAGAATGCTCAACAGGGACTTATCAATCTTTGGAGCCAACTGCAAGATTCGCTCAGCGGATACAGCACAGATTGGGTGGCTTACGAATTTATGAACGAGCCCACCGCCGAAAAACACGAACAGTGGAACGACCTTGTTGCAAAAGTTCACAAGGCTATCCGCGCCCGCGAACCCGAACGCACTCTGGTTATCGGCTCTAACCTTTGGCAGGGCGTTGGCACATTTAAATTCCTCAAAGTGCCCGAAAACGACAAGAACCTCATCCTCAGTTTCCACTATTACAACCCGATGATTGTAACGCATTACGGCGCGTGGTGGACCAATATTAAGGATTACACAGGCAAGGTAACTTACCCCGGCATTCCGATTTCGCAAGAGGATTACGCCGCCGCTCCCGACAGCGTTAAGCC
>JAGCVU010000056.1 GCA_017962175.1 Bacteroidales bacterium
AAACGATACCTTGTCGATGTCGGCGTCTCTTACATTGCCTTTAATTTGGCACGAAGCATAGCGGCACGAAATAAAAATATTGTTGCACACCTCAATGTGTCCCTTGCCCATAAGTCCGGCGATACCATAATCGCGACAGTTGACAAAAATACAGTTGGAGATGCGCACCTGACCTTCTACATCTAAATGCAAACCATATTCGTCGCCGCTGAGATAGCCCTCGGTGGGAACGCTCGGCTGAGCATCGGGCTCTACAAAACGTCCGGTAAGCACGCCGTCGTTGGGTGTTCCCGACACGTCTTTTTCTTTGAGGTTCTTTTGGCAGTAGCGGTTGTTCTCGCCAAGGTCGAACACTAGTCCGTCGACCACTACGCTGCCCTCAGGACCCGAATATCCGTATGGACGGCGGGCGTTGATATTAAACAGCGGAGCAATGAATTTTTGGCTAGTGGGCTGCAGCTTGGTAACGTGCTTGATAATGTCGCGCTCGGCAAAATCGGTGGAATATCCTCCGTAAATGCTTATGAATTTGCCCATTTCGTGTGTTGCGTTGCCAAAACGTCCGATTTCGATGTATCCCCTGTCCATATTGCCGAGATAGTTGCCCTCGGCCACAAGAATGATGTCGTTGTCTTGGGCAAGGTCGATAGCCTTCTGAAGATCTTTCAAGGCTGTAGATGGAGATTTTCCGTCGGTGCGGGCGCTTCCTGTGGATACGCTCACATAATAGGTGTTTCCTTTGGCTGCCCGGATTTGAGGAGCGTTGTTTGAAGGTTGAGATACCGAAGGCTGACTTGTGTTAGAGCCTTGCTGTGTCTGGGTAGTGCCGTTGTTGCCGTTAACAGCATTGTTGGCGGCTTCTTTTGCCTTGTTTAATAGGTTTTTACCTATCTGAGCGTCGGCGTTTGACACTGCAAAAGCAGTAAACAAAACCAACGACGCGATTTTTGCGAATCTGTTTAAGTTCATTTTTTTTGCTATTTAGTTAATAATTATCAAATTTTACGATTGCAAAAATACCCCTGAAACAGCAAAAAAAATAGGATTTTCCGCTCAAAAAATAGGATTTTGGATGTAATTATCCGCATTTACTCCGTCTGTGTGGTATCTCTCACAATCCCCGACCCCTCAGGCTGATTCAAAAAATGCTTGTATTTTTTTGCGGCGGTGACTGTGCAGCAGAATGTTACGTTGTTGGCAAAGAGGATGTCGGTGATTTTGTGGTCCGCCACGTACTGTTTCATATTTTTGGTGAAATAGCGGAAATCTACCACGTGGACTTCTTCAAACGAGTAGAATAGGCACGAGGGGATTGTGTTGCCGTAACTGTCTTTGAGGATGAGCACGCGGCGACCATTGCCTGCAGAGGTTTCCACGCGGGTGAGTTGCGAATCGCTGCCCAAGAAAGTGGAATATGCGCCCGAACTGCCGTCGCGGAATTTGGCAAAATACGACCGCTCTTTTTCGGGATATACTTTGGTGATGTTGTACTTATTGTCAATGATATAGGAGATTACGTGTGTGGTGAACTGCGTCTGCGTGGGATAATAATACACAAAATCTTCGGGCGAATTTTTCACCGAAATATCTTTGGCGTAGCCGTACATCGACCCCACAAAATTGTGGATTGTGCGGGCTTCGTAGCCGTCGTTGAGACTCTTAAACGGCAATCCAGCCTGATCGGCAAAACATTTGGCTGCGTAAAAACCTCCGAGAGCGCTCCAATGGTGGTCGGTGCGCAGGTAGATGGGTTCGCTCAAATGCGCTTGCAGAGTATCGTAGATGTACACAGGATGAACATTCGGGTCAAGTTTCTTGAAAACTGCGTCGATACAGGGTTTCTGACGCCAGTTGACCGAACGTGCCTCCTCAGGACCATAAAATTCAGATGCGGTGGGAATCGGCATCACCCAGATATTTACATCGGGGAACGCTGCCTTGTACATATTCACCGCCTCGCAATAAACCTTGGTGAAATACGATGTGCAGCCAAACGCCAAGAGGGCACGCACGTTGGGCACTTCGCCAACCAGTATCACGCCGGAGTTGGGCACTCGGTAGCCGTCTTTGTTTTCGGTTTCGGGCTTCGGAGGCTTGGGGGCGAGCTTGTTTTCTTTGGGAATAGAATCCATTGCAACGGTCGGGGCAGCGGTTGTGTCGGCGGCAACAGTCACAGTATCAATGAATTCATCATCGTCGTAAAAATCGGTGGTGTCCATATATTGGGGACGGTCGCCTGCATCACCTGCAATAAAGGTAACGGCGTTTTCACCACTGCCGGTTTTGATGCCTTTGATGCGGTTAAAGTTCTCACTGATAGTCATAAAGCCCTCGCGAAAAGGCTCGCTGTCGCTGTACCATTTCGACACACTGTCGGTAAATGCGCCGCTTGCAAGTTTCTCAGCCGAAAACTCAGGAAACGAGGCAAGGTCACGGCGTTCGCGTTCCGAAAACGTGGTTCGTGGAAAAAAATTCAGCACCACAGTCATTATTCCAAACGCCGCCGCCGCTCCGATGATGTATGTCTTGTTATAATTTTTCATAATATAATATTTTGTTGGTCAACGAATTAAACTAATTAAACTAATAAATCTCACTACGAATAAAAAATTAAATCTTTGATTTTAATTTTTTGACGAATTAAACTAATACACCATAAATGTCTTCGTTACATTCGTTGTAGAGACGTCATATTATGGCGTCTCTACATAATTTCCAAAAATTGTTATTTGTTTCATTCGTTTAATTCGTTGACAATTAATAATTT
>JAGCVU010000057.1 GCA_017962175.1 Bacteroidales bacterium
ACGAGTTTCCGCACGTGGTGATACGTCAGGGAGTGGTGGTGGCTGTTATGCCCGGAGCCACAAGCGAGGAGATAGAGCAGCAAGTTACAAAACCTTTGGAACGCTATCTGTTTACTTTTTCGGAAGTTAACCGCAACAAAATCACCTCCACATCGCAAAACGGAATGGCAATTGTGATGGTGAGGCTCAACGACAATGTCAACAACAAAGACGAGGTGTGGAGCAAAATCAAGCACGGTGTCAACAATTTTAAACCCTCATTGCCATCGGGTGTGCTGGCTGTGATTGTCAACGACGATTTTGGCAATACCTCCGCGCTGCTGATAGCCGTTGAAAGTGCCGACCGTAGTTACAGAGAATTAAAGGGTTACGCCGATATACTTTCCGACCGTCTGCGCCGTATTCCATCGGTGGCAAACGTTAAACTTTTTGGCGAGCAAAAAGAGCGAATCTCTATTTATATCGACCGTCGGCGTTTGGAGGCTTACGGTATTGGACAGCAGTTTTTGCTGACTCAATTGCAGAGCCAAGGTCTTGCCACAATGAGCGGTTCTATCAACAATGATAATCTTCAAGTGCCTCTGCACGTGGCATCTACCAACAACACCGAAGCCGAAATCGCCAACCAAATTATATTTAGCGACCCCTCCACAGGCAAGACCGTCCGCGTGGGCGACATTGCCGATGTGCGCCGCGAATATCCTCCCAACGAGCCGTGTATTGAGCAAGACGGGCACCCCTGCGTGCTTCTCTCGATGGAAATGACTCCTGGCAACAATGTTGTGCAATATGGCGAGGAGGTGGAGCAGGTACTCAACGATTTTTATATCAACGATTTACCTGGCGATGTTACCATCACCCGCATTGCCGACAAGCCCAAAGTGGTGGCTATGAGCGTAAGTTCGTTTTTGCGCGACCTCCTGATTTCTATGGCGGTAATTATTTTGGTAATGATGGTGCTGTTTCCGTTGCGTTCTGCCGTGGTGGCTGCGGTAACAATTCCGTTAAGCACCTTTGTATCAGTGGCTATAATGTATTTGGCAGGAATAGAGTTAAATATCGTTACCCTTGCCGCGCTTATTGTAGTTTTAGGTATGATTGTAGACAACTCTATCGTAATGATTGATGGATACTTAGAGTACGTGGGCAAAGGTTTAGAACCACGTCGCGCCGCACTTGCCGCCGCCGAACAGTATTTTATGCCAATGATGCTTGCAACTATCTGTATATGTGCAATTTTCTTCCCGTTTTTGATAACGATGAAAGGCACGTTTCACGATGCCCTCAAAGATTTTCCTATGACCATTACCATCAACCTGATGGTGTCGCTGTTTCTTGCCGTTACAGTGATTCCGTTTCTCGAAGTTAAGATTATCAAGCCCGAAAAGGTGAAAACCGATGGCAACATAATCACCAAAACCGTTCAGCGGGTATACGACCGAGTGCTGGCATATACTTTCAAAAAACCTTGGTTTACAATAATTTGCGGCATTGGCATAATTCTTCTTTCATCGCTGATTGCGCCAAACCTCAAAGTGCGTCTTTTCCCCTTTGCCGACCGCGACCAATTTGCCATTGAAATTTTCTTGCCCGAAGACAAAGGCATTGCTCAGGCTCGCGAAATAGCCGATTCGGTGCGACACGTAATTGAAAACGACGAGCGAATCACAAGCATAACATCGTTTATAGGGTGTTCGTCGCCACGATTTATGGACGCCTACGCACCGCAGATGGCAGGTAAAAACTTTGCGCAAATGATTGTTAACTGCACCGACGAAAAGGCCGCATTAGAAATTCTCAACCAATATCAAACGCAACTTTCGGAGGCGTTTCCGATGGCATACGTAAAATTCAAACGTCTTGACTATTTGGAAGTTGACGAATTAGAATATCGTTTTTACAGTGAAGATATTGATTCGTTGCGCCTTGCTGCCGAACGCCTTCAAGACCGTATGCGAGAGATTCCTGAGTTAGAATGGGTTCACAGTGATTTTTACGAACCGTTTCCCCTAATAGATATCAAAAACAACCCCGTAGCCACAGCACAGGCAGGTTTTACACGCTCGTCTACCGCACTTGCCATTGCCGCCGCCACAGGTGAAATCAACGCCGGAAGCATTTGGGAAGGCGACTACGAACTCGGTATCACCATTTTAGACAAAACTCCGCTTTCGTTTGCCGACATCGAAAACATAGGCATTGCATCGCCTCAGACATTAATTTCAGGTCAGGCGGGTAAAAATAGCACTATTCCGCTCCGCCAAATTGCTGATGTAAAGCCACTTTGGAGTCAAGGTCGCATAATGCACCGAGGCGGCGAACGCTGCATAACGGTAAAAGGTCAGTTTGCCGCAGGTTCGTTTACATCGCCCATCGAAAAACACATCGACAACATAATGAAAAACGAAATTGCCCTGCCTCAGGGTGTCCGCTGCGAAACCGGCGGCGAACTCGAATATGGCGACGAGGCACTTCCGCAAATTTATGGCGGCATCGCTATCGCCTTAGTGATAGTGTTTTTCTTTCTGTTATTTAACTTTAAGCGTTATGGCATCACCACAATATGTATGGCGGCATTGTCGCTGATGTTGCCGGGTGCGTTGGTAGGTTTGGGCTTGATGGACAGGACGTTAGGTTTAACCTCAATTTTTGGACTCATTACCCTTATGGGAATGATAATGCGCAACGAAATCCTCATTTTTGAACACGCCGACAACATAGCCTCGCACGGAGCAAGCATACGCAGTGCCGCTTTCGACGCAGGCAAACGGCGAATGGTACCGATATTTCTCACCACAGCCACCACAGCGGTAGGCGTAGTGCCGATGATAATAGCGCAATCGTCGTTTTGGATGCCCGTAGGCGTTACCATCTTTGCTGGCGGCATCGGCTCACTGATAATGGCTGTAACAATGCTGCCTGTGGTGTATTGGAAGGTGAATGGGAAGGGGTAGAAAAGTTTTCTTTTGCGAAGAGACTTTGGTTTTCGGAAAAGTTTTTGTAATTTTGCAAAGTATTCATAATACAGCAAAACATAACAAATGGACGAAGTAATTTGCAACATAACATGGACAAGACAGGATATTTATGATGCTTTTATAGAAAAGCATCAGAGAATTCCTTCCGACCAAGAACTGACAAAATGTATACACAACTTGTGTCCGACCCAACTACAAGATAGAAGTATCGAATTCGGTTGGAATTTTATTTACGAAGCGGTAGAAAAACTGTAAAAATGGAGCAAAGTGTAATAATAGCAATCAAGAAAGTTATTACGGACATGATGGACAAAGTAATGGAAAAAGTCCTTGTAACAGACCCATTCATCCCCGAAAAACATCATGCAAGCAAACCGTTATATGCTGCCTTAGTACCAGATGAGATATTCAAAGGTTCGCATTTTGAGCGTAGGTTTGTAACGCCGTTTGGTAACGCATGGGAGCAACTTGCAGTTGCGGCTGGAAGCGCGTACCACGGGTATTGCAAACAGGGAGTTGACATAAAAGGGACTGTGGGCGATGAAAGTCTTCGCAGAATCCAAGAAGTCCTTAACAAACTTGAACATGGAATTCAAAAAGATAAAAGACAAAAACCAAATTGGGAAGAAGAGTTAGCCTATGTAATTGCAGGTAAGGGCAATCCTATCCCCGTATCGGTAACATGCGATGTTCTAATAAAAAATGCGAAGACGAACAAAGTTTTCTCCTTTGAGTTAAAAGGGCCTCAGCCAAACAGCGACCAAACCAAAGTAAGCAAAGAAAAAATGCTCAAATTGCTCGCTATGAATGAACATCCCATTGATTTTGCGTATTATGCACTTCCTTACAATCCGTATGGGCAACGCGAAAACTATGCATGGACGTTTCCCGCTCGATGGTTCGATATGAAAAAAGATTCTTGTGTGCTCATAGGAGATGAATTGTGGGATATGGTAGGAGGAAAAGGGACTTACAAATTATTTATCAATGAAATAAACCGTCTCGGCGTTGCGTACAAAGAGAAAATCTACAAAGATTATCTCGGCATCGAACCTCCCGATGGATTTGACAAAGAGAGATTGAAATGACAAGTAACTTTACATTTATCGACTTGTTTGCCGGCATTGGCGGATTCAGGATTGCATTGCAAAACGTTGGAGGGCATTGCTTGGGCTTTTCAGAGATAGCCCCCGATGCGATAGATACTTATTGCAAAAATTTTGACAGCACACAGGAAACAAATTTTGGCGACATTAGAAAAATAACAGATATGCCCACGCACGATTTTATGACGGCGGGAGTTCCATGCCAAAGTTGGTCTATCGCTGGTAAAAATCTCGGTTTTGACGACAACAGGGGGCAACTTTGGAACGACACCTTGTATTTATTAAACAAATGTCGTCCGCAAGCCTTTATTTTTGAGAATGTCAAAGGATTGTCTGATCCGAGAAATCGTGAGGCATTGGAATATATCATGCAAAAAATAAAAGAGGCGGGCTATTATGCCCAAAAATATGTTATCAATGCCTGCGACTATGGTGTTCCTCAAACGCGAGTCCGCATTTATATTGTTGGTTTCAAGAATGAAACTTACTTCAAACGGTTTCAACTTCCCAATAAAGTTGAAAACCAGACATATCTTTCCAACATATTGGACGGCTGCATCAACCTACCAAAACAAGTACTTGAAGCCGCCCAAAAACAGCCATTGCAAAGTCTGTCGTGCAACGAACAGGGATTTAATGATTACTTTCTATTTAACGACTTGCGCAATGGGGAAACCACAATTCATTCATGGGACATTGAAGAGACATCTGAACGACAGAAACATATTTGTATGTTGCTGTTAAAAAACCGCAGAAAGCCATGTTATGGGGATTTAGATGGTAATCCGCTATCTGTAAAACACTTCCAAGACTTAGACGAGACAATCACAGAGAACGAACTTGAACAATTGGTAAACATTGGCATTCTTAAAAAAATTGCTTACAAGTTCGTTATCATCAAAAACAATGGCAATACAACAGCAAACGAGACATTTATACTATCTTTCGCAGAAAATGGCGTTATAAATATTGATTCCCTAAAAAACAAAAGGGAAATCAAACTCAAAAAAATAATTGTCAACGATGAATTAAAAAAACTTGTCGACAAGAATATCATCCAATGCATTGAAGAAAGATTCGATTTCCGCAATTCCAAAATTAGTACAGGACTATACGGCATAAATCGGATTTTTCTTCCGTCATCAAAGATATACCCCACTCTTGTGGCGAGCGATACAAACGACTTTGTTTCTACTGTTGACATCAAAGCGCGGACTATCACGGAATTTAGAGATAAGTTTATGAAAGAGGTATATTTCCCAAAAAAATTTCGAAGAATTTCAAAAAAAGAGGCTTGTCGGGTTCAAGGATTTCCAGACAATTTCCTTCTACCTGAGACACGCCCCAAATGGATGAAACTTATTGGTAATAGTGTTTCTGTCCCTGTTGTTCAAGTAATAGCGCAATCAGTTGTTAATACAGGAGTGTTTCAATAAAAGCATTTTGCTCTCTTTCCACCATAATTAAATATTTTTCGTCGGCATTTACAAAAAAGTAATTAAAAATCAATAATTTACAGATAAACATATAAAATAATTGGAGAATATGTAATTAATTCGGAAAATTTTAAAAACCGATATGACATGTATCATTGGATAATACTCCGACACTGTTAAAGAACTCTTTACCAATAAGTTCGACTATGTCGGACAAATCTACCACCACACTATACTTCAAATATACATTCATGCAGACTTGAATTTGGTGAAGTCACAATTTGTGACATCACGAGAAATGGTTGATTCGCTTTTTACCCCAAATCGCACATTTTTATCGAAAAATAGGCAATAGAATATGTTCTAAATCTCCATATTTTTGCGGTGTATAATAAACCCATTATGAAACACCATTTTATATCCGCATTAATACTATCTACTATATTGCAGGTCAATAATATAGCCGCACAAAATTCGTACACATTAGAGCAACTTTGCGATTCGGCAATAAGCCACAACGCTCAAATGTCGTCGGCACGATACAATGTGGAGGCGGCTCGTCAACAGCGCAAGGAGGCTTTTACTAAATATTTCCCCTCGGTAAGCGCAGTGGGCGTATGGTTCAACGCCAACAAAGCAATGGCAGAAACACAAATCAATGCCTCGGAATATATTCCACAAGAACTTGGCGCCACATTGCAACAGAGTTTTCCGCCCGAAGCCCTCGCCGCTCTTGGCAACCCTATCACCATCGCTATGATGAAAGATGGTGTTATTGGCGCGGTAACGGCTGTGCAACCTATTTTTACCGGCGGACAAATTTATAACGGCAACCGTCTTGCCAGAGTGGGCGAAGATGTTAGTCAATTGCAACTTAAACTATCAGAAAACGAGATTATTAAAACCACATCAGAATATTTTTGGCAAACGGTAAGTCTGCAAGAAAAACTCAAAACCGTAAACGCTGTGGATTCGTTGCTCCAAGTAATTTATGGCGATGTAGAAACGGCTGTGCAGGCGGGTGTGGCTGTGCGCAACGACCTTTTGCAAGTGCAACTCCGTCTCAACGATATTGAATTGCAACGCGTAAAAATCAACAATGGCATTTCGCTGATGAAACTAATCTTGCAGCAATACTGCGCCCTCAGCGACACCATTTTTACATTGCAATACACCACCGACCAAATGGCGCAAGGCGAATCGTCCACCGACCCAAACCAAGCGGTAGAATCCACTGCCGAATATCAATTACTTCAAAAAGGTGTGGAAGCCGCCAAACTGCAAAAAAAGATGGCCATAGGCAAAAACCTACCGTCGGTGGCTGTGGGCGCAGGTTACACTTATCACAACCTTTTAGAAAACGACCACAGTTTTGGAATGTTGTTCGCCACGGTTAACGTACCGATTTCAGATTGGTGGGGTGGTTCGCACGCAGCCAAACGTGCCGACATTGAGCGCGAAAAAGCCCAAGACCAACTCACCTCCAACGCCGAAATGCTAAAAATACGCATCCACAAAGCCCGTTACGGCGTAAGCGAATCGCAACAGCAACTTGCCATTGCCCAAAAAAGCATCGACCAAGCCTCCGAAAATCTCCGCCTCATCAACGACCGTTACGCCGCCGGCACTGCCAAAATGAGCGACCTTCTCGAAGCCCAACTTCTCTATCAGCAATCTTACGATGCCTTCACCGATGCCTACTCGCACCTAAAACTCAGTGAAACAGAGTTAAAAATCGCCGAAGGGGAATAGGATTTTTATTCTTATAATCTTAAATTACGCTTAAACTAAACAACACACTTTAAACTTACATTTGCCGTCGGAAATAAAATCCGA
>JAGCVU010000058.1 GCA_017962175.1 Bacteroidales bacterium
AATTGCAGCCATAGCGTTTTCCATATTGTGACGACCTATCACATTGATTTTAAAGCGAGTATCATCGCAAGTAAACTCAATGCTGTCGGGATTTTGCACAAAATCCTCGGCATTGTTGCCCGCCAAGCCACGGCACGAAAAATCGTTGACAATATCAATAGAAAGCGAAGCCGAGCGTTCGTTGTCTTGATTGACTATCAGATTGTTGCGGGTGTTGTGTGCAAAAGCGGTAAAGAGTTCCATAAGTTCGGGAATCTCCTTGTGGTCGCGGTCGATATTGAGAATAACGCCGATAGAGGGGCGATAATTTTTGATTGTTCCGTCGGATTCGTCAGATTCAATTACAAGATAATCGCTGCTACCCACGGCGGCGTTGCCGATTTTGCCTTGCTTTTGAAGCGACACAAGTCCCGCGCCCGAAATGAGCGACGGCGAAAAGCCGCATTTTTCTAAAATGCAGTAAATCATTGCAGTAGTGGTAGATTTGCCTGATGTTCCGCTTACAGCAATGGTTTTGCTTTTGAGTGCAATGTCGGCAAGCAACTTGCTGCGGTGAAGAATTCTAAGATTGTTTTTAACAGCAAAAGCATATTCGGGAACGGTGTCCTCAATGGCAGTGGACACTACCACACAATCGGTGTCGAGGTCGGGAACGGTCTCGCCTTGGTTATAACATTTTATACCTTCGGCTTCAAGTTTTTGTTTGATATCCTGACCTTCGGGCGATGCAAAAATACGATCAGAACCACTTACTTCGCGACCTTTTCCTCTAAGGAACTGAGCAATTGCGCTCATTCCGCTACCGGCAATGCCTATAAAAAAATATTTATTTTTCATTTTTAATTTCCTCGTTAAATTGTTTGCGTTGTTTTTTTCGTTGTTTTTCTTCGATATGATGTTTAATACTAATTACGTCTTTAATTTTGGATGAAAGTTTGCGCTCGTCTTTTTGTTCCTTGCTCTCAAAACCAGCGGTAGCCTTTGCGCCCGACAGCACAGATTGAATCCAGTACGACGAAAAACTCTTGTGCGGGTCGCGCTTGGCATAAATATAACCCTTTTTAACGCGTGAAAGTTTGTGCTTAGGATTGTCGGTGCGGATGAGCGAATTGGCAAGAAACGACAATAATCCACGTCGCTTGGGCTGAACGCTATCGTGCTTATTTACAGAAAGTTTTAAACCATTATAGCGAAATACCGACACACCAGACGAAGATTTATTATTGGAGGTAAACTCAATGTCGGCACTCTTCATTACACCGTCGTCGATACGGGCAAAAAGTGCGTTTTCGAGAAACGGATTCATATCGGGAAGGAAAATCGTATCGGTCTGAGCCTTAATGATAAACTCGTCGGTGGCAGAATTAAGAAAATATTTAAAATCAGCCTTGATGCTCGCCTTATTCATCAAACGACCCTCAATGTTGGCAAACATAATGCTGTCGTGGCGGAGGGTGGCGGTGTCGTTGGTAAAGTTGAAAACCTTGCCCGAAACATCATTGATAGTGAGAATGCCCGGAACAGCCGCTTCGGGACTTAGTTGTTCGCAAGCAATATAACTATTTGATACAATGGCAGTATCAATGGTAATACGCATAGGAATCCGGCGAATAAATTCGTGAAGATTAGGCTTAATCGACGAAGTGTCAGACGGTTTGGAGCGGTTGAGATAAGAATTGAGCGCAAGACGGTCGATAGAGAGTCGTTCAATATTGATACGGCGTTGAAGTGCAAATTTATCCATATCAAAATTGTGCGCTGTAACCTTGCCACACGATAAAAAAGTAGCACTTTTGCGGTAAGGGAAAAGTTTGTAAAAATTGTAACGTCCAACGGTGGGGCGATATTCCACATTGTAAACAATAATATCGTTTTTGTCGGGTGCAAACTCTATACGACCTGCGTGAAGCATATATAAACTATCTTTTAGATAAATAGTATAGTCGTTGATACCTGTGGTAATCTCCTTTACAGGGAAGCGGTCTTCTTGAATATTGCGAGTGTCAAGACCAATAATTTTGAAATCCAAATTATTGAGTTTCAGAGAATTTTTGCCAGTTCGATAAATATCCAAACGAATATTACCTGCGTAGAGAGTATCTACAACAAGAGCGTTGAATTTGTTATAAAATTTTGTAATATCAAAATTAGGTTTTCGGTCGGGACGTTTGCCAGCAACAAACTCAGCCTCAGGCGAATCAATAAAGATTTTTTCGGCTTGAATAGTCTTGGCAAAAGCGGCAGACTCTAAATCGGGTTTAACTACAAGAATATCAGGAATAAACACAGTAGAAACGCCACGACTGCGGTTTTGAAAATCTTCGTCACCTTTGTCGAAAAATATATTGTGAATATGCAACGAATCGTTGACAATGTCAGCCCGTTTGATAGCAATCTGATTTTCAGCGTTTTTGGTAAGAATAGCGATATTTTCGGAATGAAAAGTAGGATTTCGGAACGAAATCAGATGACCCTTTTGGGCAAGATTTGCACTGTCGATAGTGAGCGAATCAACCGAAAGATCAAAATCGGCGAAGACTGTTCTTGTAGATATATTATTGATATTCTGATAAATACCAAACTTACTATCATTAGAAACAATCTTAGAAATTTGGAAATTGCGGATAAACTTATTCAAAATCGGCGGCTTTTTGTTAACATTGGCAGAATCGGTACGCTTATTTTCGGGCTTAACGATGGTGAATACACTCTTATCAATCAGGCAAGTATCGGTGCAAAGAAAACCCGTTTTGGCAAAACGATTAAAATCAATTCCCCGAAGGTCGATGGCAGGGAAATAGGCATTAACTATGTTCTTGTCCGATACTGTATATTCGTGATTTTGAGACACAAACACCATATCCGACTTTAAAAATCCCTCTTTGGTGCCAAGACTTATTTCAGAAGCCTTGACATTATGCACACGGTCGGGCAAGAGAAATTGAAAGTTATTGATATTCAGATTATAATTATCGGCAAAAAGGAAATTACCCGTACACTCAGCGCTGTCGCGGTCGAAATAAAAATGCTCAATATCAAGTTTAAAACGGTTTTCGGTAGAAAAACGGTTTTGATTTAAAGAATCTCTAACAGTAAGTTGAACCACGCCACTGTCAACTGCAAAAGTATCTATCCTAACAATATTCAGCGACTTAGGCATTAATTTGGCAAAAGATTTTTCTAAATCAGACCAAGAATCAAAAACAGAATCACGATGAGTGGTCAAATCTTCGGTTTCTGCAACGCTTTGAGAAACGGAATCTACTGTAATAGAATCGTTTAACAAACGTTTTAGATGCGGATAATCTATAAAAACCAACTGAGGATTTAGGATTTGAAAATTGCCGATTTCTACCTTATTATTATAAAAACCCTGAATAAGATTTGTATTTGACAACACAGCCTTTTTTACCTTGAAATCAATCACTGAATGTTTGTTAAGACGCTGCAAAACAGGAATTAACAGCGATTCAGTGTCGGCAGAGTAACTAAAATTAGAGAGCGAAATAGTTTTTTTCCGTGAATCTACCGTAAGGTTCTGACCTTTAAGAGTATGGATATTAGTAGACGGCTTCATCACAAAATTATCGAGCGTGAGATTGACGTTAGAAACAATGAAAGGTTTTTCGCCCTCGCTCAAAAGTGCGCGACCTGTCTCAAAATTATCAAACGAAACAGAAAGCAATCCGCTGATAGTCAAACTATCTTCGAGAATAGAAGATTGCTGGTCAATATCGATGTAACTATCTTTAATAGTGATTCTTGCGATACGGAGCGACTTGAAATACTCATCGCTGAGAAGTTTTGCCATACTCGGTTTTTTGCGATGAGTGGCGGTATCGTTGAAACTTTTGGATTCAATCTGAGGTTTCATTATAAGCACCGCTCCCACATTGAAAATCTGCGAGTTATACGCTTTTTTGATGTCAATATTCTTGATATCGAGTTTTGGCACAGAGATATTCATACGACTGTCGGTAGAATCCTTAGCATCGTAGAGCGGACGAATGCGGATTTTGCCTGCCGAAACAGCCTTCTGCTTGGTCGAGAGCAACAGATACGACGACGAAAGCAGATGCACACGGTCGGGAAGGCGCATATCAAAATCACGAATAGAAATATCCAAATCGTTGGAATAGAGAATTTTATTGTGGTTGCGATAAGCCAACGAATCAAGTGCGAAACCAAGCAGCGTGATGTTTACGTTGCCCACCTCGTAGGCAGGTTTTGTGAATTTTGGATTAGAAACCTTAACCGAGGCATCCGAAATTTCAAAAGTATCAATATTGATAGCCTTTAAAGTGCCTTTTATCAGCGAGTACCAGTTGCCCTGACCAGTAGATTCGATGTTTTGATTATTTTTGTTGCGGCGACGCCCAGTGGCAAACGAAATTTTTGGATTAACAAGCGAAACTGCCCGAATATCAACCACTTCTTTAAAATAAGCCTTATTAATATCCACGCCCGTAATAGAAATTGTGTCGAGAGTAACGTTAAATTTTTCTTTGGTGCTATACGCCGCCTTGGGTCCTTCGGCAAGAAGTTTTACATCGGTGGCGAAAATAATTGAATCTGAGGTCTTTATAATCAAATCGCCACAGTTAACAGTGTGAATACTATCGGCAAGACGAATTTTGTAACCACCCGAAGTGATTGCAATTTTGTTGGAATAAAAAAGGCGGTTGTTGGTTTTGTAAACCTCTTCATCCACATAAAAATCAGAGAGGGCAATATTAATATTGCCCACCACAGCCATCTCGTTTTCGTCGGTAACGGTTTTGTAAAAGTCGAAAAATCCGTCGATTACGGAAATATTTTTAACCTCCACTTTGTTGAAATAATTGCTGATAAGTGGGTAAAGGTCTTTGTGAATAGCATCGTATTTACCCTTGTGTTTATCGTCGGGTTTGCCTGCAAGACGTATCACAGGGCGAATTAATTCAATAGATTTAATGCGTAAATGCCGCGACCCAAAAATAGACGAAAGGCGGATATTTTTAATAGCAAAATTACCGACAGAAATATTGTAAATAGCACGATTATACGCCATTTGCTCTTTCAACTGCATATAAACCGAAGTATCCGCCTTCATAGAAAAATTGGTCAACAAAATGCTGCGACCCAGAAAGTTAAGACGAATATCATCGAAATTAATTGTGTAAAGACCGTTGGTTTGGTCGGAAACATTTTGGCAGATTTTTTCTTTGAGCAACGGAAATGCATAATAATAAAGCACATACTGAGCCACGCCCACAACCAAAGCAAGCACTACGAAAAGTTTTAGAATAAATTTCCAAAACTTTCGCTTTTTTTTAGCCGGTTTTTCAACGGCTTTTTCGGGCTCTATGTCTTGATTTTCAGGCATTTTCTTGGTCTAAAATCTTGTTGTTTTTGCGCATATACAAAGCAATTAAAAGCGACGGCAGTGCGCAGACCGTTACCCAAATAAAAAACGTGGTATAACCCATCATATTTTGCAGCCATCCGCTCACCATACCAGGCAGCATCATTCCCGCAGCCATAAAAGCGGTGCACACGGCATAGTGCGACGACGAGTTGGCGCCGCGCGAAATCTGCATCATAAACACCGTGTAGGCGGTAAATCCGAAACCGTAGCCAAATTGCTCGATAAAAACCATCGACGAAACGGCGGCAAAATTCTCGGTTTGCAACGCAGCCATATAAGCGTAGAAAATATCAGGCAGATTCAACGCCAAAATCATAATAATCAACGATTTGCGCAAGCCTTTCTTGGAAATAAAAATACCGCCGAGAATACCTCCGAGAATCAGAGCAATAAGTCCGAAAGTTCCGTTTACAAGTCCTAACTCACTTTGTGTCAAAGCCAAACCGCCGTTTTCGTGAGAATCTAACAAAAATAGCGGAGAAATTTTTGACAACTGCGCCTCGCTCAATCGGTAGAGCAGCAAAAACGCCATAATCAGCCAAATATCAGGCTTTTGGAAAAACTTAATAAACGGTTGGAAAAAGTTTGTTGTGGATTTTTGACGTTCGGTTTCAACATTTTTTGGCAGCATAAAATAATGGTATACAGCCAACAACGCCATCAACACGCCAAAAATAGCGAACACAATCTGCCACGCAAATTTCACATCTCCGTAACATTCAGTGAGATAGCCCGCCAAAACCACAAGTCCGCCTTGACAGAAAATCATAGAAATACGATAAAAAGTGTTGCGTATTCCCACCCAAAAAGCCTGACTTTCAGTGCTTAAAGCCTTGATGTAAAAACCATCGGCGGCAATATCGTGAGTAGCGGAGGCAAAAGCAGCAAGCCAAAACACTATCAATGAGTATTTTACAATACCTTCGCAAGGAATTGTGTAGGCAATCAATCCAAACAAAACACCTGCGAAAAACTGACAGAAAGTAATCCAAAACCTTGAAGTTTTGAACATTTCGGTGATAGGACTCCAAAGCGGCTTTATCAACCAAGGAAGATAGAAACTACTTGTGTAAAAGGCAATTAGGTCATTGTCCATACCCAAAGCCGATTTATAAAAAATCGTACTCAGAACGTTGACAGCCATATAAGGCAAACCCTCGGCAAAGTAGAGCGAAGGAATCCAAGTAGCGTGTTTTATTTCGGAACTGTTCATTTTCAATACATTTGAGTGAGTTCGGCGTTGTGATAATAAAATTTGAGAATTTCGTCGAAACGGAAACCCTCGTTTGCCATCACCGCCGCACCTATTTGACACATACCTACGCCGTGACCCCAACCTATGCCGTGAAGAATAAATCCATCGGAAGTTTTTTCAACGTCGAAAGCGGAACTATAAAGGTGTGTCTCGGAGAGTATACGTCTGATTTCTAATTCTTTACCAAAAATCTTTGTGAGTTTTGTGCCAATGATTTTTAAACGTGTGATACGTCCCGAAGGTCCGCGGTCTAAGGGTTCGAGGGCGATAATTTCGCCAAAATCCTCGCCGGTTTTGTGTTTGAGAAGTTCGGGCAGGGTTTTGGAATTGAGTTTCACTGTCCAACGGTAAAAATCACGCGACTGTTGGTCGTAATCGTTGAGAATAGTGCGGAGGAGAGCCTCGTCGTTGGTGTTGCAATAAGGGCAGTCGACAGGTTCGAGATAGTTGTAATGCACAGGTTGCCAACAACTTTCAAACACTTCGGAACGTCCGCCACAACATTTTGAAAACCTTGCATCGCAAATTTCGCCGTTGTAAGTGAGAAACAGTCCACGGGTAGCCTCCACAGCAGCCTTTACGTTGGGATTATAGGCACGCGAAAGTCCCTGATAGCGTTGGCAATGGTCATCGGCGCAGACATCAAAAAGAGTGTGAGCCACGCGGTCGTACCAAGTGCAGACCTCATCGTTGGTAATAACTGGCTTACCCTCAGGTCTTTTACCAGAGATTTGAGCCATCAGCCAACTGCGCGAAATAATGGCGTGGGCTTTGAGCAACTCAATCGGACAATCGCCACGCATCTCGGACGAAATTACAGATGTAATATATTGTTCAAGTGGTATATGATTAATTAGCAATACTTTACCATCTACCACCTTAACTGTAAATTCACCATTAAAAACCTG
>JAGCVU010000059.1 GCA_017962175.1 Bacteroidales bacterium
CAAGATTCTGCAAATACTCTACCCAAGGGATAAGATGCTGAATATTAGAAGATTTCTCATTATCAAGTTCAATCATCTCGTTTTGCAACTGCTCGTTTTCGAGGGCGAGGGCAGAATCGTCGGCGCCGTTGTTGAGCACGAGCATAAGGTCGTTGAGACGGCTCTGCTTTTCAGCGATTTTTTGGTTGCACTCCTGAATATGGTTCATACGTGTGCTGCCGAGGAAGAAATAAATCTGCACCACGAGCAAGATAGCCATAATAAAGAGCGAGAGAAACGTGTAAACCGTTACCGACCATTGCGATAGCGGCATATGGTTCTGAATATTAAGCGCACGGCAAATTTTTCCGGGATTCTGACGCGGCAAAGGTTTCGACGCTATAAGGCTGTCGATGGTAACCGGCGCAATAAGTTTGGTTAATTCGTTGTAAGTAAGACGGATATCAACCTCCGCCTCGGGATTCCATTGCTTGTTTTGCAACAGATATTTTGAGTTAACCACAGTGTTAACGTGCTCTTTGCTAATGTTGATGCCGTGCTCAGTTATGTATGCGAGCATAATTTCGGCATTGGTAACTGCGGCGGCAACAGCGTCTGACGGGGTGTAATTGCCTGCAACACGTTTTTCCGTAACAGTCTTTGCAGCGGTGTCAACTGCCTCAAATACAACACCTTTATTGTTATCTTGTTCTTCCATCGTAGTAAGTATTTAGAGCATAAAGTTAAAAAAAATATTTAGAGTAGCGACAAATAATCGCGGAAAACTTTTTTATCGTTTTCGGGTTGATGAATCCGTTGCCAATCGGTGCGGGTAATCATTCGGTTGATTTTATTGCTGATACGCAGCGAAAGATTTGTAAACCAATAGTTTAACCCTGAGATATTGGTACAGTTGGTATCGTGTTCAAGGCGGTGAATCATAGTTTTGGCTATCGAAACGCACCGCCCCGACAATTGGTTTTCGTATTTGCTGAGCAATTGCGCAAGGCAGCGGAGTTTTTCAATGTCGCGGCGTTTGTTAGAAAAAGCGTTGCCCGTAATCTGATTGCCGTGAACTCGGTAAATTACGCAAGACTTATTATCGTGTTTGATATTAATATCAGCCATCATTAGGCGGAAAAGAAAATCAAAATCTTCCGAGGCAAAAATATCCTCACGCCATTTGCCGATGCTCTTTATCACCGAAGCCTTAAACAAAAAACAGGGAATAGGCACAAAAAAACCTTTGAGCATATCCTTGTAGGTGCGTTTGCCGAGATGACTGTCGCGGTATTGGAGAACGGGCTGAGTCTGTTTCCACGAACCAAAATTATCTTCACGAGCCATCACGTAAGGAGCATAAACCGCATCGGCGTCGGGATTTTTTTCAAAAACTGCAAGAAGACTCTCGAACCGATTTTTGGTCATAACATCGTCAGAATCAAAGAATTGAATATAGTCGCCCGATGCCGCCTCAATGCCGATGTTTCGTGCCGCGCCGGGGTAAAAATTTCCGTCATTTTTGATAATGGTAACCTGATCGTGAAAAAGTTTCTCCAAAAGTTCAACCGTATTGTCATCGCTACCGTTGTCAACCACAATAATTTCGTATGGTTTAACCGTTTGATTAACAATAGAATGAATCGTTTCGGGGATAAAGTCCGCACGATTGAGGGTTGGTATTATGACTGAAATTTTACAATCTTGCATATTTTAATTTAGTTTTCGGCAAATATACATTATTTTAGCGAAATAATTACAAAACTATTGAAGTGAAAAAATTTACATTAGTATCCACCATATTTAACGAGGCCAAAAGGCTTGAACAATCGCTACAAGAGATTGAACGCCAGACAATTATCCCCGACGAAATAATAATCACCGACGCAGGTAGCACCGACGGCAGCATCGATATTCTCAATGCTTACGCCGCAAAATCCAAGTTAAATATCCGTGTAATTGTAAAAAAAGGCTGCGCCGTGGCTGAGGGTCGCAACATTGCAATCGAAAACGCAGCCAACGATTTGATTGTAAGCACCGATTTTGGGTGTCAATACGAACCCAATTGGCTCGAAACTCTTGTAAAATATTTCGACAACCCTGAAATAGAGGTAGTTGGCGGAGCATTTACCGTTAACGAAACAGAAATCAAAACCGCAGCAGCACGTGCCGATTACATTCTTCAAAATGGTTATCAAGTAAAAATAGACGATAATTTCAGCGTTTCGTCGCGCTCAATAGCCTATTACAAATACGTCTGGAACAAGATAGGCGGCTACAACGAATGGCTAACCCTTGCCGCCGACGACACAATTTTTTGGCGCGAAATAAAGCAACATAAATTCCGCTATATAATTGACGCTAAACCACTTGTAAAATGGAACCGTCACACTACGGCACGTCAGTTTGCTCGTGAGGCAGGTCGTTATGGTCTTGGCGACGGAGAAAGTCAGATAAATTTCAGGAATTTTCTAAGTAATGTAGCCGAAACCGCTATCCGATACAGCATTATCCCATTTACGGTGCTATTGCTAATAGTCAAAAATTGGTGGCTGACACCTTTATATATTATAATGATTTTTGGGTTGAGGTCGTACTTCCGCGCCATAAAAAACGTTATTAATCTACACAATCCGAAATATGGATTCGGAAATCTGCCAATGTGCTTTTATATGATTGAAACTCAGCGTATAGCATATATTTTCAACTACATAAAAGGATGGCTTTTTAAATCGTCGGCACAAAAAACCGAACAACAAAAACTAACTGTAAAATGAGAGTAGTAATATATTCAAATAGTTCACTTGGAGGGTGTTACGAATACGCCAAACAGATAGCCGCCGAATATTCACGAAACGCCGAGGTGGAATGGTGCAAGGCTCTGTTTCCAAAAGGCAGTGCAAAAGAGTGCGTTCAAACAGTGGATATATTACTAAAAGACAGAATGTTTCGTGGTATTTGGAAACTATTTGGAAAAATCTATTTTCTATATCGCTCGTTAATTAATCCAATTCGTGCTTATAAATACGCAACTAAAAACAAGGCTGACTTACTCATTTTCAACGACTTTGACCAAGTAACATCATATTTTTGGACACGCCGATACCGCCGCCGAAAATTCAAAACCGCCATAATACTCCACGATCCCGACCGCACGGCGTATTTTCACCGTAAAACTCTGTCGGAAAGCACTATGCAGCGTATTATGGATATCGTTGACATTGCATTTTATCACGAAAAACTTCCTCCCCTACCCTATTACGAAAACAAAGATAACCGCATAATATTCAGTCACATACCACACGGCATATATCCTCCCGCCGAGGAAGACAAAGATATTGCAAAAATCTTTCAAAACCTTAAATCACAAGGACTTACCACATTATCAATTACAGGAAACATCCGCGCCGAAAAAAACTACAAAATAGCCATCGACGCCGTTGCCCAAATACCTTACACCGTGCTAATTATAGCAGGCAGAAGCGTTACAGTTACCGAAAATGTGGACACTTATCGTCAATACGCGAAAGAAAATGGTGTGGAAAATCGTGTTATCTTCATAGAGAAATACTTAAACAACAATGAGTTAAGCGCAGTTTTTGCCAACAGCGACATCATACTTCTCTACT
Source organism: Bacteroidales bacterium (assembly GCA_017962175.1). Taxonomy (GTDB): domain Bacteria; phylum Bacteroidota; class Bacteroidia; order Bacteroidales; family UBA3824; genus UBA3824. Next base: position 3,609 of record JAGCVU010000059.1, read on the forward strand.
ATTCCACAGCGTTTAAATCGCAAAGCGGAATACTCAACAGTCTTTCGCCATACAAACCAAAACTGATAGTTTCCGACACAGAATCGGGTATGGCTCAATCAGTTAAGAAATTTGGCATTGCCCGTCTTGCCGCTCCCGACAGCGTTGACGCTCTTGTAGAAGCCATCAAGACCTACCCCACAGAAAATCCTTACACCGATAATTGGCAGAAATTTGCCGAATATTCATCGTGGAAAAACAATATTGCAATACAGATTTCAACTTATCATCAATCAGTTACCAAAAATGAAAACGCCTAAAATCATACTCGCCCACAGCGGAAAACAACATTCGTACCTCACCGCGCTTTCGCTTTTGGAACTCGGATTTTTGGAGCGTTATTACACGAGTGCATATATAAAGAGCCTGCGGCTTCAAAATTTTATCAACAATCATCATATCAATTATTTACAAAAACGTTTTATCAACGGATTAAGCGGCGAGAAAGTAGTAAGCAATTGGCGTTTTGAGGTTAAAGAAATACTAATGCGCAAAATTTACGGCAAAAGTCTCGGAGTACAAAACGCTGTTTACCAGAGAGATGAAAACTTTGATAATTATTTGTCTAAAAAAATTAGACAAAAAGATTTCGATATATTTTGGGGATTTCAGGGAAGTTGTTTAGAAACTCTCAAAACAGTCAATCAATCAGAGCGTTGCAGTATAGTTGAACTTGCCACGGCGCACGTTACCGAAGCAAAAAAAATTCTCGGCGAAGAACAACGCTTGCATCCCGAATGGGCAGACAGTATCGACAATCTAATTTTCCCTGCCGAATACGAAAAACGTTTGCAAGAAGAGCCTCACACGGCTAAATATGTGTTTGCAGCATCAGAATTTACACGTCAAAGTCTTATCAACGACGGAGTTAACCCCGAAAAAATAAAGATATTGCCCTTATGCTTCAACACCGCTGCCATTCCGCCGTGCGAGGAGTTTAAAAACATAGAGAATCGCCCTTTGAAGGTGCTCTACTGCGGCACAGTTACTCAGCGCAAGGGCATAAAATACTTATTGGAGGCATTTCGCAAAATTCCAAAATCCACAGCCGAATTGCACATCATAGGCGGCATTCAAGGTAGCGGCAAGGCTTTTGATACATACAAAGATGTGTACACATATCACGGTGCAATACCGCAAAACGTTCTATTCGAGCGTTACCAAGAGTTTGATATATTGGTACTTCCAACGGTTTTTGAAGGATTCGGACTTGTGATTCCCGAGGCAATGGCAGCAGGACTGCCCGTTATCACCACACAAAACTCGTTTGGATACGAGATTATAAAACATCACCAAAACGGTAGCATTGTACCCATAAGAGACACCGACGCACTAATTAAAGAAATACTTTATTTTGCATCGCTCAACAACGACAGTTTCAACCAAATGCGTATGACGGCAAAAAATTCAGCGGAGGGCTACACCCGAGAACAATTTCGTCAACGCATAAAGAACATAATCAACGATATATGCTTGATATAGAACTAATAGAACTACTCACCCTTGTACTCGCCTTCCTCTCTGCTTGGCAGTACGTCAGCCGAAACGATGAGTTTCCGATGCTGTTGGTGCTATTTTTCTATCTCACTGGCATTTCGCGTTACAACGCCGTAATGAGCGGCACTTCGCGGTGGGCTTACGTGGCATACGCCTACAATATTTTTGAAATGAACGGCGAACTCGCGATTGAGGCTCTCAACTACTTTTTCCTCGGCACATTCGTGTTTGTGTTGTCGTACATTGTGGCAAGTAGTCGCCGTCCCGAAGTGCAGCAAATAGATGATAGTCAGACACTTTCAGAATTTTTAAAGAAAAAGCAAGTTTGGATTATAGTTCTCTATGTGATATTCTTGATTTTAAACACGTTAGCCAATCGTGTGCTTAGCGGTGCCGATTCTGGATACGCCTTTGGACTCAGTTATTTCTTCCTCTTTAAACTCGCCATCGGAGGCATGATTATCCTATTCTTTATGCTGTTTAAAAATCTCCCCAAAGGCAAAACAGTGCAAAGGGTTGTGTTTCTTGTACTTATGATTTCGGCGGCGGTATCGTCTTACTCTCCACGCGAAAGATTTCAATTTCTATCGTGGATGGTGGCGTTGATTTTTGTGATTGTGGGTAGAAGGAATATCATCAGTAAATCAATAATTTACGCAGTTGGCGGCACGGCAATTATCATTATGTTTATGATTGCAGGCAATATGCGTCACGATTTTTCGCGAAACCTCACTTTTGAGCAACAAATCGAATACGCGCAGTACCGCATGCAGTTGGCAGAAGACCAAAACATGCTCGACGGCTTTATGATGGTTTTGCAAGTTTACCCGCAACACCTTGATTATTCGTGCGGTATGGAGCATTTAGAAATATTGATGCGACCGATACCCCGCGCCCTTTGGCCCGACAAGCCGGTGGGAGGCTACGCCAACAAACTAGGCCTCAACGAAGGTATGTACGGCAACACCACGGTGGGCATTTCGCAGTCGATCTACGGCACATTTTATGGCGAAGGCGGCGTTTTCGGCGTGATTTTGCTGAGCATCATTTACGGCATACTGTTCAGCCGGCTTTACAACACCACGCTCAAATACGGTTCCGACGTTCGTCTGATACTCCACGGCATCATCTTCTCCTCCGCAATCCCCATTCTCCGCGGCGGCGACCTCCCCGGCATCGTTGCCTTCATCGGTATGAGTTTCTGGCCCGTGTTTGGATTTCTGTGGCTGTATAGAAGGTGGTTGAAGAAAAGAAAAAAATAAGGTCAAACATTGTTGTATTATAAAAATTATTATATTTGCTAAACAGTAATAATTTTATGTCTCATTATTAAAAAATTAAATCATTATGAAGAATTTATTTACAATTTCGATAATCGCAATTGCGATGTCAGCGATGGTTGCTTGCGGAGGGTCGGGCAATGGAGGTTCAGGTACAAATCCTCAAACAACAGAAAACA
>JAGCVU010000003.1 GCA_017962175.1 Bacteroidales bacterium
CCGCCTTTTACTTTGTCGCCAATTTTAACTCGGATTTTGGTGCCGAGGGGTAGAAAAATGTCGGCGCGTGAACCAAATTTTATAAAGCCGAATTGCTGACCTTGTTTTGCAGTGTCGCCTTCGTTGAGCGGGGCTACAATGCGGCGAGCCATAAATCCTGCTATCTGTCGAAACATTATGTCGATGCTGTCTTTGGTGCGTACGGCTATGGTGGTGCGTTCGTTGTCGGTAGATGATTTGGGATGTGCTGCCAAAAGGTATTTGCCTTCGTGATGACGGAAATATACCACCTCGCCGGATACAGGCCAACGGTTTGAGTGAACGTTCCAAACCGACATAAATACCGACACTTGAATGCGTTTGTCTTTGAAATATTCAGGTTCTTCCACTTCCTCTATGGCAACCACTTCACCATCGGCAGGGGAGAGGATAACGTATGGATTCTCAACCACATGGCGTTTGGGGTCGCGGAAAAACTGCAATACTAATATCAGCAGAAACAACGAACCGAGTTGCAATATGTAGCCCGGAATTTTGTATTCGCCAAAAAAGTGAAAGTATAGCCAATTGACTAAGATTATAAATAATACTACGATTAAAATGGTTATGTATCCTTCTTTGTGTATCATATTATGTTTTGTTTTATTCCATTAATATTGTGCAGGCGTAGACTGGTATCGACGCCAAAAGTGCGCTATCGAAACGGTCTAACACTCCGCCGTGTCCGGGTAGGAGAGTGCCTGAGTCTTTGATGCCTACGTTTCGCTTAATCATTGATTCTGCCAAGTCGCCAAGAACCGCAAATGTGATGCATACCGCTGCAATTATCAGCCATTGCGGTAGCGAGTAGATTCCTGCCAAATAGTATACGGGAACGGCTGCTGCAAGTGTGAGAACAATGCCGCCAACAAGTCCCTCAACCGATTTTTTTGGAGAAATTCGCGGTATAAGTTTGTGTTTGCCAAAGAGCGTACCGGCGCAGTAAGCACCTGTGTCTGCCACCCAGATGAATATGAAAAAGCACAGTAATATTTTGCCGTTAAATTCGTGAGTGCCGGGCAGATAGAGCATATTGCTAAACAAACCCATCGGCAGAGCGGTATAAAGTACGCCAAATATTGTGTGCGACCAATTGTCAAGCGGTGTCTCTTTTTTGCGGTAGATTTCAATCACGGGCACAATGCAAAACGCTGCTGCCACAAGCACGAGATATTTTGCCGGAATGGTGCCGTCGGCTATGAAAAAGAGTGCCGAGAATAGTATAATCGATAATGCAACACCTGTAACCGATTGTGGATCACATCCTTTTGCTCTGCATATTCTGTAATATTCAAGCACTCCAGCCACGGTGAAAAAACCGAATACCGCCAAAAATATCCATCGGCTAACTATTGCTGATGATATTACCAACGCCAAAAATAGCGCTCCTGTGATTATTCTCGTTACTAAATTATTCGTTTTCACTTCCGGGTAGGTTGTTTAGAATCTCAACGGCGGCATCGTAGTTGAGGTCGTCTACATAGAGGTCAACGTCGAATATAAAGTTAAAACTACGGTCTAAGCGTGTGATTGTAACTGCCTCAATTCCTGCTTTTTCCAAAACTGCAATGGCGTAGTCGGCTTCGATTTGCGAGGTGTAGGTGGCAGTTTTTTTCCACTCTTTTTTCTCGTTGATGAGCGAAATGGCTTTCTCCTCATTGCTGCACTCTACATACAAATCGTAATTGCCGTTGTTGTTGACAATTATAGAGCGAATATCGTGTTTGCCAAGGAGGTTTTCACGAATTTCGGCTCGGTGAAGCATTGTGTATTGGCTTATCTTAATCCAGCCGATGAGGTCGGCAAGTGTTTGACGTGCGTTTTCAAGGTCGGGAGTCTTAACGTAGATGTCAATTTCCGACTTCATATATTGCTCGTCGCGTTTTTTGATTACGATTGTAGGAATGTGTTTTTCGGCAAGCAACTCCACACGGAATCTTGTTTGACGTGTGCGGAAGCAGGTTTCCAATAGGCTCCAGCCTTCAAGTTTTTCTCCGCTGAGGAATGGCTGTGTGCGCTCAATGTCGTCGGTGGGCACAAACAACTCGTAGTTGTTGAGCACGTAGCGGGGGTTGCTGCATTTTTTGATTTCTGCCTGAATATTGTTTTGAACAAGTATGTCGCGAAGGTTTTCAAGCGGTTTCGACAGTATAAACGAATCCACTTTGGTAAGGCCGTGAAACTCTTCGATTATGGCGTGTGCCATTTTCTCGTCTTCTTTCCTTACATATAGTTCGTATTCGCCAATGAGAAAAAGACTGTCTTTGGCGTTGATTACCACTGCGTTGATATTGTTCTGCTCTAATATAGTTTTGCGAATCTCCGCCTGATGCGGGCGGTCGAATGATTCAAGTTTTACCCAATCTTCCATAATATTACAAATTAGTAGTTATGTGTATTTGTACGTATTATTTATTATAATGTTTTAGTAGGCGGCGGAGTATCATCATCGTCGGGATCCTGGAGCGCAGACGGCTCGTCTGCGTTATTATCAGTATTATTTTTCACTTCATTACTAATCCCATACAATGCTTCTTCCTGTCGTTTATTTGCAAATTTGCGTTTGCCAAATATGCGTTCAACGTCTTCGGTGAAGATTACCTCACGTTCCAATAGTTGCTGTGCCAATTGTGCAAGTTGGTCTTTGTGTTCTGCGATAATCTCTTTGGCACGAGTGTAAACTTTGTCAACAAGTTCTTTGGCTTCTTCGTCGATAACCTCGGCGGTGCGTTCGCTATAAGGTTTTTGGAATGAGTATTCGCCGTTGTTGGCATTGTAGAAACTTATGTTGCCCACTTTGCTGCTCATACCGTAAACCGAAACCATTGCGTAGGCATATTTGGTAACACGTTCAAGGTCGTTGAGTGCGCCAGTGGATATTTTGCCAAAATTGATTTCTTCGGATGCACGACCTGCTACAAGTGCGCACATTTCGTCTAACATCTGCTCTTTGGTGGTGATTTGACGCTCTTCGGGCAAATACCATGCTGCGCCGAGAGCCTTGCCACGGGGAACAATTGTAACCTTGATAAGTGGTTGAGCATTTTCCAAAAGCCATGATACTGTGGCGTGACCTGCCTCGTGAAATGCTATGGTGCGTTTTTCTTGCTCGGTGATAATCTTGTTTTTCTTTTCGAGACCACCGATAATGCGGTCAACAGCGTCTAAAAAGTCTTGACGACCAACAGTTTCTCTATTGTTGCGAGCGGCTATAAGGGCTGCTTCGTTGCAAACGTTGGCAATGTCGGCGCCTGAGAATCCCGGTGTCTGTTTTGCAAGAAGATTAACATCGAGTTCGGGGTCGGTTTTCAACGGTTTTAGGTGAACGCCAAATATTTCGCCACGCTCGTTGAGGTCGGGAAGGTCGATGATTATCTGACGGTCGAAACGTCCGGCACGCATCAATGCAGGGTCTAACACGTCGGAACGGTTTGTGGCGGCTATCATAATAATTCCGTTGTTGGTTTCAAAACCGTCCATTTCGGTAAGCAACTGGTTGAGAGTGCTTTCGCGTTCGTCGTTGCTGTGGAAACTTAAACTATTGCCACGAGCGCGACCAATTGCGTCAATCTCGTCGATAAATATGATACAAGGTGCTTTTTGTTTTGCTTGTGCAAAAAGGTCTCTTACACGCGATGCACCCACGCCCACAAACATCTCCACAAAGTCGCTACCCGACATTGAGAAAAACGGCACGTCGGCTTCACCTGCTACGGCTTTTGCCAACAATGTTTTACCTGTACCGGGAGGACCTACGAGCAATGCGCCCTTAGGAATTTTTCCACCTAAGCGTGTATATTTTTGAGGATTTTTCAAAAAGTCTACTATTTCTGTTACCTCTGTTTTGGCTTCTTTAAGTCCTGCAACATCGGCAAATGTAATTTTCGATATAGTTTCGCCCTTGTCGAACATTTTGGCGCGAGATTTTCCCATGCTGAAAATGCCACCTCCGGCACCGCCGCCAATTCTGCGGAACATAAAAATCCATATTCCCACAATAATCAAAAGCGGTAATACCCAGCCAATTATGTCGCCAATATAGTCGGGACGGCTTTCGCTTTCAAACACAATTCTTTCGCTTTCGGGAGTATCTTTTTGTGCTTCGGCAAGCCTTGTTCCAAATTCTTCGGGCGACGAAATCTGATAGTAGAAGTGCGGTCCGTTTAATGGAATCTTCTTTTCGCGAAGGTATTTGTATTTGTCGGTGTTGTAAACATCTTCTTTTAATATAATGTGTGCCTTCTCCTTGTTTACCACCACAATACGTTTGATGTCGTGGTTTTGGAGCATGGTTTTCATATCTTCCCAGTAGATAGTCTGCGGCGAACCGGCAGGATTGTAAAACTGGAACATTATGATGCATAGCGTGGCTATGGCAAATATCCAAAATATGGCGTTGTTCTTGCCGTTGTTCGGTTTGTTGGGCCTAAACGGCGGGGGAGTGGGTTGTTTATTTTCCTCCATTTTTATATATTATATAGTGTACAGATGTGTTTCGGTTATTTTTTGAAATTGTCGTCGTCGGGATAGTCGGTGCGAGGTGCGTCTGCCCAAAGACTTTCTAAGCGGTAAAATTCTCGGGCCTCTGAAAGAAACACGTGAACCACCACGTTGATATAGTCTAAGAGAATCCATTGTGCATTTTCGCGACCGTGGATATGAACGGGCTTTTCGCCGGAATTTTCGCGCACATAGTCGTCTACCTCGTCGGCAATGGCAAGCACCTGACGTGGATTATCGGCTTCGCAAATCACAAAAAAGTCGCAGATGCTACCTGCAGTCTGCCTCATATCTAACTTTACAGTCTTCTGTCCTTTCTTTTCTTTAATCGCCGCCACTGCTATCTCTGCAAGTACGTCGCTTGTTATCTCTGTTGTTTTTTTTGTCATTTTGTAATTATCAATATGTTGGCTGCAATTTGCAACCTTTTTTTCAATCTGCAAATATACGTTTATTAATTAAAATATAAAAGCAAAGGTTGAAAATATTTACGATATTGAGTTGGTTAACTCCACAAAATCTTCTACCGACAATTGTTCGGGGCGCAATGTAAGAAACCGTTCTTGTGCGGCACTACCGTTGAGATGCTGCGACAGTGAATTGCGCAACATTTTTCTGCGCATGCCAAACGATTCTTTTACAATTCGGCGGAAAAGTGCTTCGTCGCAGGGAAGATTTTGACGACCGTTGCGTTTTAGGCGAATAACTGCACTCTGAACCTTGGGCGGAGGGTTAAACTTGCTACGGTCTACTCCAAACAGATATTCAATATCGTAATAGGCTTGTAGAAAAACACTTAAAATGCCGTATTCCTTAGTGCCGGGACCATTGGCAATGCGTTCGGCTACTTCGCGTTGAAGCATGCAAACCACTTCGCGCACTTGGTTTTTGTGGTCTAAGATTTTAAAAAATATCTGACTTGAAATGTTGTATGGGAAATTTCCGCAGATTATAGGAAAACTTTTGGGCAACAATTCGTTAAGGTTTACTTTGAGAAAGTCGCCGCCTATGATTCGGTTTTCGTTGTAAAGTGTTGGGAAATTGGCACAAAGATATTCCACGCTTTCGCGGTCAATTTCTATAACGCTGAGGTCGATATCGCTTCGATTAATCAAAAACTGTGTTAAAACACCTGTGCCGGGACCAATCTCTAAACATACAGGTTTATTGCCGTCGGTAGAGGTGTATGTGATGCTGTCGGCAATGCGCTTGGCTATATTCAGGTCGGTAAGGAAATGCTGACCGAGGTTTTTCTTGGGTTTTACGTACATATATATTTTTTTATTGATTGCAAAGATACTATATTTATTGTTTTCCAAAAAAAATTTTAGAACGGATATCCGATACCCAAGCAGAATGCCCAATTGCTTTTGCGGAACATGAATTTGCTGTCGTCTTTCACAAGCCAACGACTTCCTTCGGCTACTGAGGGGTCGTGAAGTTTGAGACCAAAATCGGTGCGGAAGATGAAGAAATCGAAATCAAGTCTAAGTCCCAATCCTGTGCCCACTGCAATCTCTTTGTAGAAACGTTTGAAATCAAAGTCGCCACCTGTACGGCGGTCGTCGGCATTGATGCTCCAGATGTTGCCGGCATCCACAAACCATGCGCCTTCTATCACCCAGAATACTTTGAAACGATATTCAAGGTTGGCTTCGAGTTTCATATCGGAGGTCATGTTGGGAAATTGCTTCTGCATTTCTGTTTCGGCATCTTGTTTTGAAGAGTAACAACCCGGACCAACGCTTCTTATCTGCCATGCTCTCAAACTGTTGGCACCACCTGAAAAATATTGCTCGGTAAATGGCATTGAGTTGCTGTTGCCGTAGGGGAGACCCACGCCCAAATATCCGCGAAGTGCCATGGTGGTGTTGTCGGAGGTTTTTACATAGTGACGATAATCTATGTCGGTTTTGATAAATTGTGCGTACATGGTATTGACCAACGGCACGGTGTAAGCGCCTTCATCGTTTTTCTCTGATTTAAGTTTGTTGTTGGCAAGTTGCAGAAGGTTGCCTGCCCAACTTACGTTGAGTTTTAGATAGTCGTAGTTTCGTTTGCCGCTACTCTGGTTGTTGAATGTGATGCTGTAGGTGCTACCGAGAATAAAATGGTCTTGGTAAGAGTCTTTGATATAGAGTTTTTCGAGCCAACGCATAAAGGTGCTGTCGGTTTTTGAAATATGTATTGAACTCAAACGCAACGGTGTGAAAGTGTGAGTGTAATATTTGCCCACTTGCCATTGGTAATAAAGATTGGCATTAACCATAGAACGAGTGTAGTCGGGACGAGACCGATAGTTGATACCAGCCGAAAAATATGTTCGCGGAGTGTTGTCGCGGAAAAAGTCGCGCAAAAATTTGAATAACAATAGACGGGGGAAATATAATCTTGCCTCTAATCCGTATTCTTGAGTGTTGAGATGTAGTTTCAACTGTTCGGAGCCGAGGTTGTTTTGACTTTCGAGAGCCACCGACACTTTCATGTCGAATGTTTCCGCACCGTGAAAAATGTTTTTGTGCTGATATGTGAGCGACGATGCCGCACCGAGGTTTCCCGACGAGTTGGTGCCGCCAATTTCAAAAATATACGCCTGCAACATATTGTTGGTGAGGTAGATATTGCAGTTGAGCGAATCTCGCGCCGGAGCGGGTGTAAACTCAATGTTTACCATCTTGTACATATTAAATGCCGAAAGGTGTCGGTAGGTGTTGGTAACATCGTTTTGCCTAAACATATCGCCGGGACGTACAAACACCTCATTGGCAACCACATCGGGACGAACATCATAACCGCCGTGCCTTACAAAATATATCGGACTACCTTTAAAATTGTACAATGTGGTGTCGGTGTCGTCAAAATAATCATCGCCGTCTACCAATGCTTGCTTACCGTTGTGGTTTGGAAACACTGCCACTTGAGAAATGAATTGTCGGCGGTGATTTACAGTAAGGTTGTTGTCAAGAGTGATGGGCATAATTTGTACTGTGAGGTCGGCTTTATGACCTTTGCCCAAAGTGTCGATTTGATAAGATATGTAACTTTTTGCAAATGAGTAATAACCGTTGTTTTTAAGGTGTGCGGTAATGCGATCTTGCTCGGCACGCAACACATCGGCATCGAGATTGTTGCCTCGTTTGATAAGGCAATTGATGGTGTCGGCGGCAACGTATTTTCTTAGAGTGTCTTCTAAAATATCGTAACTGATATTGCTGATAGTGATAGGAGTACCGGCGTGAATGTTGTACACCACTGACATATTACGACGTTTAACTTTTTCGGTATAATCCACCTTGGCATCGTAAAAACCTTTGTTGCACATATATAAACGTATTTGCTCAGCCGATTTTGCCGACTGTATAGCATTGTATTTTACGGGTTCTTCGCCGATGTTTTGGATGAAAATGGGCAGGCTAAACTTTTTTGTTTTTTCTGAATAGCCCTTGTTGCGCAGTGCTTTTGATTTTTCGATACACCTTATATATTTATCTTCGTATTTTCTGCCTTTTGACGAATCGCCCTGACGATAGTATGCACTGGCTTTGGCGTTGTAGTCGCGAGCACGGGTTTTGTATGCAGAAATTTTGTCTTCGTGTTTAATTCTTAAATTATTGTTTTTTTCATCCAATTCTTTTTGTATCTTTGCCTTGCGGATTTCGTTTTTCTGAGGGTCTACGCTGTTGTAGATTCGCGAATATAGAGCAAATCCAAAAATTGAGCGTACCGGTTTCTGACGAATGTATTCTTCGGTTTCGGTTGCATCAATTTGTTTAGTGTCGCATTCTACCGACACATTGGTGAGCAGTTTATCGTCTTCTGCAAAGTATTTTGTGGGGCTACAACCCCATAACGAGACCGCTGCCGCCGATGCCAATATGGCAAAATATTTGATAGAACTCTTCATAGGAGTACGAGATGATGGTTGAAAACTCAATGCAAAATTACAAATATGCTAAGCAAAAATAGAATAAAACAGATTAATTCTCTGCAAATAAAAAAATACCGTCAAGAAAGCGGCACATTTGTGGCTGAAGGTACCAAGGTGGTGCTTGAGCTTCTTCGGTCTGATATGCGTATAAAAGAGATTTTTGCAGTGCCGGAATGGATTAGCAACTATGCCGACCGGTTTAAGAGCACAGTAATAACGGCTGTTAACGCAGTGGAAATACGTAAACTATCGGCTATGACCACAGCTTGCAGTGTGGTGGCCGAGGTGTACGCTCCAAAACAACCATCGTTGCCTGAAATCAAACGCGGACAACTTTATCTCGCCCTCGACGGCGTGCGCGACCCCGGAAATCTTGGAACCATTCTCCGTATTGCCAATTGGTATGGCATAAGTACGGTATTTGCTTCGCGCGATTGTGCCGATATGTTTAACCCCAAGGTAGTTCAGGCGGCTATGGGTTCGGCATTTAGAGTAAAACTTGAATATTGCGACCTTCCTCAAGTGCTTGCCACTGCCCGTAGTGCGGGTGTGGATGTGTTTGGTACATTTATGGACGGCGAAAATATATACGAAACCAACAAGGAAAACGGTGGAATAATTGTGATGGGCAACGAGGGTCACGGCATTTCGTCAGAGGTGGAGACCACCGTTTCGCGGCGAATTGCCATACCTTGCGGTTGCGATCCTAAGTTTGCACCCGAAAGTCTCAACGTTTCTTCGGCTGCAGCTATAGTTTGCAACGAATTTTACCGTTCAAAAAAGTAAAAATTTTGCATTTGTAATTAACTGTATTTCAATGAAAAGTAATTTTTTTTGAAAAAACTTTCAAAAAAATTGCAACATATTCAAAAATACACCGTACATTTGCACAGAGATTGTTTAGAGGTAGTAGATTAGTTAATAGTTAGTTTTTTTTGAAGCGGGACTTTTAGTTCCCGCTTTTTTTATGCCCATCATCAATGTCCTTACGGACATTTTTTATGGGCATAGTTACAGAAATGCCGTCTTCCAGACGGAAGGGGGCATGTATAGAATGAAAAATATTAGAATAAGGGACCTTTGCCGTTGAAGTTTTTCAAGGATAATGTATCAATGTCGATATTGCAGCCGAGGGTGTTGCATTCGCTGAGGGTTTCGGCTATGGTGCTGAGTATCGGCAGGTCGAGCGGCATTAGCATTGTAAGACGTACACCTGAATTAAAAAATCTTACCTTGGTGTCGGTATGGTGACGACAATCCTGAAATGCAAACTCCTTTTTGATAATATCTTTTTGTAGAGGCGAAAATTCGTTTCTCGACAGTGTTCTTACTGTGGCTTTAAACTTGATTTTGCCGTCAACACTGCCGTAGGGCGAAAGAATGTAAATTTTTACCTCGCCAGTAAGGTCGTATTCCACGCTACCCTTACATTCGTTGCGGGCAATGGCGGGCCAATAATCGTAAAGTCCTTTGTTGTTTTCGGCGTATTTGGTGAGATATTTCAATGCCTCGATGCTTCCAATTGCCGCCATATCTGAAAGAGCGGTTTTTACATCATCGTCGTTTTGAGATACTTCGAGAATGTCGGCGGTTTGGTGAAAAGAGCGGCAGTTTCGTCCCGCTTCGCGCCTACGTTGTGAAAATTCGGTATAGTCGATCTGTTCGGCGAGCGGTATTTTTTCGGTTACAAACTCCACCGGTTTGGCGTAGTCGATACCGTATTCTTTTTTGAGGTAATCACGAAACGAGTCGGTCTTGTTTAGAAGCATAGTTACGACGGTTGTGTGTTATATCCTATGGCAAAGTGAAATAGCGAACCCTTTTGAGGTTCGGATTCAATAGAGATGTTGCCGCCGAGCATCTGAATGTAGCTGTTGCAAATAGAGAGTCCTACACCAATGCCTCCATGGGTGCGTTCAAGCGATTTTTCATCGCCTTGCTGAAATGTGGAGAATATTTTTGACTGCATTTCTTTGCGAATGCCGATGCCGGTGTCTTTTACAAAAAACTCGATGGCGTTGTCTTTGCCTATGTATTTGTAGCCAAACGAAACTTCGCCTTTTTCGGTGAATTTCAATCCGTTGTCTACCAACGTGGACATTATACGGTGAATTTTGGAACGGTCGGTGTAGATGTAAGATGCAAATTGATCCAAGCCTTTTTGTGGTATTAGGGCAAGACCCTTAATTTCAGCTTTGTTTTTAAACAGGTCGAAAACATCGTCGATGAGGTTGTTGAGACAAAACGACGAGTTTGAAACCTTTACTTGGCGGGTTTCTATCTTGGATAGTTCCACAATGGAAGTAACAATGCTTTCGAGGTTTTTGGCTGCTTTGAATACAGTGTCGGCGTATTTAAACTGTTTTGGAGTGAGTTCGCCCGAACGCAAAAGAAGGTCGCTAAATCCGATAACACTGTTGAGCGGTGTGCGAATTTCGTGACTAATGTTGCCAAGAAATGCTGTTTTGAGTTTCTCGTTTTGCTCGGCTATCTCTTTGGCTTTGATCAGTTCTTTTTTGTAATGATAATCTTTGATTTCGCGTTCCATAAGAGGAGCAGCGTAATCGGCAATACCGTTTACAAAGTCTTTTTGGCGTTGGTCGTATCCGTTGGGCGCATCGGCGAGACCTATCATTCCCACTAACACATTTTTGTTGAGTATCGGGGTAATGAGTATATGACTATGTCCGTTGATGTTGGCGCGCAATTGCTGTTGCTTGGTTTTCAAAGCCTCCAAAGCTACGGGAAATATAGTCAAGTCGGCAATATATTCTCCGTCGGCGTTGGTGAGCGAGTATTCTGTGGCGGGGTCGTCAACCGACAACACCTTTATGCTAGTATCGTCGATTGGGTAGCCGATAAATCCGCACGGGCTTTGTGTATTGTGCTGAAGCAGAGCAATGATAGCCTTGTAAACGTTGCCGTCGCCACTGAGAGCAAATGCTTTGGATATTTCGTTTTTTACCAAAAGGTCGTTGCGCTGTTCTATTTCGGCTTTAATGTCGTTAAACACAGCTGCAGCGTAGCCAATTCGAGGCGAAAACATCTTGATTTCCAAGTGTCGATGGTTTTGAGGGTTTTCGTACACCTCTTTCATAGCGCGACCGTGCATGGCTATGCGCTCTAATTTCGACGACAATTCTTGGTATATTTTGGGCAACTGTTTCGATAGGGTGCGACCCACAATGTTGTCGCGTTCTACACCGAAATAAATTTCAAATGTGGAGTTAACGTCCACAATTTCAAAATCTGACGAACCGTCGTAATTCTCTGTTTTTTTGAGAAATAAAAAACCCGATGTCATATTCTCAAACAACATTTTAAAGTTGTTGTTGTCTAAGTCGATGTCGGGCGATAGGGGATTGGTATTTTCGGTGAGTTGCAGAAGTAGCCCGCTAAACATACGTGCCGCCTTGATTCGGTATGTTACTCCGCGTATGCCGCAAAGAAATTCTGTTACCTTATTGTCGGTCAGTGCTTTTTGTATTTTGCTTTTGACTGTGTCTTCGTGTAGCTCGGGAAAAACTTCGAATAGCGGCATAGGAGTAGAGCCGGACATAGTATGAGCCGTAATGATAGATGCACTGTGGTTTCGGTTGATGATTTTTAATTCCGAATCGCACAATATCACACCATCCGTATGACTTCCCAACAGATTTGACATAATATCCATACCAGCATCTGAAGAAAGTCTTTGCAGACAGTTGCAGTCTGAATTCATATTTTGGTTGTCGGTCTCCATACCCTTAGCTTATTTTTTCCTACCCCAAATATAATCATTATTCTTTTATTATGTGTCACATTTTTATAAAAAAATCACAGAATTTACAATTATTTTACATCAAAGCACTCTCATCTATCGATGCTATCTGTCACGGTGATAAAAAAATACACTGTAAAAGTGATGATAAATATATTTTATTCTTTGACAATTATTTTCTTTGGAACGTTCTTTGTAAGTCAGATACAGAACACATTATTTAATAGTAAGAACAGGAAACAAATAGAAATATATACTCGAAGATCATGAAAAGGCTGAAAATCTGTATAGTGGCGTTACCAATATTACTGGCGTCGTGTGGCGGAGGCGGCGAATCGCAACCGTCGGGTGCCAACATCTACCGCGATGCCACGCTTCAGAGGATATACAATTGCCGTTTTACAGGAAGCTCGTCAGACGTGGTAAAATACATTGGCAGTGAGCTTCCAGAATACCGCAAGGCGGCTGCGTATACCATCGGTGCTATGCGCGACAGCCTTAATATCATGGGAGTGATTTCGCTTTTAAACGATGAAGATTCTGGCGTGCGTCTTGCCGCTGTAAATGCTCTCGGACATGTGGGACATCGTGCCGCTGCCGCTCATCTTCAGCTTGTGTCGGCTTCCGACAAAGACGACGGTGTGCGTCAGGCTGCTTTGGTGGCTCTTGGTCAATGTGGAACAGCCGACGACCTCAATTATATTTGTTCGCAAAACTATATGCCGCAACATCCTCAGATGGCTATGGCTCAGGCTGAAGCTCTGTGTATGATGCAACGTCGCGGAGTGCAACTGCCTCAAGCTTTGGCAAAGGCTGCCGAAATACTTGCCGACAAAAAAGCCGATGCTCATATCAAGAGTGTGGCTGCAGAGTTTTTTGCACAATATACCGGCGACCTTGCTCCATATACCGATATGCTGGCTACTGCTTATAAATATGCCGAATTGGTGTCGGTGCAAACTGCCATTGCCCGTGCATTAAGAAATTGTAATACCGAACGTGCTCAATATCTTTTGCAACGAATTATTACTCAAGATACATGCGACTACCGTGTGCGAATTGCCGCCATTGAATCGTGTGCGGCGTTTCGCTATCGTGATTTTAAGGAAGATATGGTAAAACTTGCCTTCGACACCGACGACCGCATTGCCTCAAAAGCTGCCGAGTTTATACTTAATAAAGGTGTCAAGGCTGACACATTGCTTTATCGCGATATGGCGGATAAAGTGCCTTGCTGGAAATCGCGTGCGATTATGCGCGGCGCTGTGCTCAAATATTCAAAGGATATCAAGGCTCTTACCGAGGCTATTGTGGAGGGCATTGGCGTTACCAACAATATTATTGAGCGTGAGGCTTTAACACTGGCGCTGGGTTCAAGTATCCAGAGTTTTAGGTTTGTGGAATGGGATATTCTCTATTCTGAAAACCGTGTTACACGAATGTCGGCGTTGCGTGCTCTTATAGCAATGTTTGAGCAACCCGAGTTTGATGCCGAAAGTCGCAAAAGGGTAAAAGAGGGTAATGCTTCGTTGTACAAGGAGTTTTACGAGATATTTCGCAAAACTGTGGTGCGTGGCACTGCCGAAACTGCAGCCCTTGCCGCCTACACCATTGCACAAAATTACGACAAGTTTTATCTTTTTGTGGGCAACACATATTTTCTCAATCAAGCTCTCGACAAATGCAGTTTGCCTGAAGACGAAAAATATTACCGTATGATATTGTCGGCTATCAAAACTGTTAACGGACAGGATATTGAATACAACGGACCGTCTACAGCCGTGATGCCCGATTGGGATTATATCAAACGTATAGAACCCGATCAACGTGTAAAAATCAAGACCTCGCGCGGTGATATTGTGCTGCAACTCAGGGTCAACAATGCTCCTGTGGCTGTGCAATATTTCTTGAAATTGGTGGATTGCGGATATTTCAACAACACCACACTTTATTTCCGTTCGCCCGGTACGGTTGCCAACGACGGCAGTCTTTCTGAATTTGAGCAGACCCGCGAGGTGGTAATACCTTGCGAACCGTTTTATGGCAGTGTTACCGAGGGATGTGTGGCTTTGGCGCCCAACACCGATATGAATGTGTATTCAAACAAATGGTACGTGTCGCTTATGCCCGATGCTTCTACAAGTTATGTAAGCACCGTATTCGCCTCGGTGATTGAGGGTATCGACAATCTGCACAATATCCAAGATGGCGATGTGGTGATAATGGCTGAAAAGTTGTAGATTAATTAAAGTATCTACTCCAATGGTAGAGGTTGTCGTCTTTGTGCCACATTTTAACTTCCCAGCGTGAAATGCCTTCAGCAACATTGCTTTTCACTTTTTGCTTGGTTCCGGGTTTGGTATACCAGCACCAACGCATAAATTCGCGGTCGATGTCGCCGTTGAGGGCTATTTCTTTGCGGAGAGTGCTGCGGGTAAAAGCTCCACAGCCTTTGCTGAAGATAAAGTGTGCAACAGCCAATTTGCGGCTACCTTTAAGGTTGGTGAGCTTTTCGGCAGTGCGTATGGCCTGACGAAAATCGCTTCTGAGTAAGCTGTCGGCTTGCTGTTTGGTAATTTGAGCAGGGAAATGCTCACCTTTGCGAATGATGTGGCCGTAGCCGATTGTGAGGTTTCCTGAGGCACAGCGGTAAGCGTGACCGTTGGCAAATCCCTCGTGGTGTTTGATAAATGCTATAACTTCTTCGTAGTTTTTTTGCCAACTTTGTTCAAGAGCTTCATCAAGATTGAACGGTTCTACAGTTTTAATTTGGTGCCTAACGTTTTCAGATTGCTCAGACATTAGGTTGCCTCCTGTGGTGGCAAATGTCAGCACGACTACCATCGCGCCGGTTTTTAATAGGTTATTCATTGTTTTGTTTGTCTGGTTAAATCGGCTGCAAAGTAACGGCGTTTTTACAAACTGCCCAAACAAAAGGCGTTAAGCATTCGCAAAGTTTTGATTAAGACCAATATATAATGCGTAATGCAAAATTTATAATAAATAGTACTTTTTGTAAGCCGTAATTTGTAATGCATAATTCATAATGCATAATTCATAATTATTACTTCATAATGAATAATTATCCACACACAAAAAATATAGGGACGCGGCGTGCCGCATCCCTACATCTGGTAAAATTATTGTGCATTATGCATTGTGCATTATGCATTATGCATTATGCATTATCTACTGCTGCTGTGGCATGTCGGTGGTATCTTTGATGATAGCCGACTTTTCGAAACTTACGTTAACGCCTTCGGCGATAGCAACGATGATGGTGTTGTCGTTTACCGACTGTACCACGCCGTGAATGCCGCCTATGGTAACGATTTTGTCGCCTTGCTTGAGTTCGTTGCGAAATTCGGCAAGTTCTTTTTGACGTTTTTGCTGAGGACGAATCGTGAAAAAGTAGAATACGGCTATCATAGCCACGATCATGATGATGAACGAGAAGTTCATACCCTGGGGTTGTTCGCCAGCCGCGCCGGTGGTGGCTGTAAGTATTGTCAAAAGAGTGTTCATTGCTGTATGTGTTTATGGGGTTTATAATTCGTTTTTAACTTCGCCTGTGATCACCAGCTCAAAGATGTCTTCTTCGCTGTTGGAGAATATCCTGATGGTTTTGTATTGAGTGCCGGCTTTGCCGTTTGAGTCGAATCTAACTCTTACCGAACCTCTCTCGCCGGGTTTTACGGGGTCTTTGTCGTATTCGGGCACTGTGCAGCCGCACGATGTTTCTATTTTTGAAATCACAATGTCGGCTTTGCCTTGGTTGGTGTATTTAAATTCGGTACTAACTTGTTCACCTTCGAGAATTGTTCCGAAGTTGTATACCGTGGTATCAAACTTAAAACTGCCTTTGAGTGTGGAGTCGGCTTCGATTGTTTGGCTGTCGGCATTTTCGTTGCCCTTGGGGGTACTTGTGCATGCCGCTGCCATCACTGCAATTGCCGCTATATATAATATAAGGTGTTTCTTCATTTTAATTATAATTAAAAATTAAGCATTGTGCATTATGCATTATTTTCAGCCACTTTCATTATGCGTTTTTGTTCGCGGAGCACTTGTGTTATTTTGTCGAGCACTCCGTTGATAAATGTGCAACTACGCGATGTAGAATAGTTTTTGGCAAGCTCGATATATTCGTTGAATGTTACTTTGAGCGGTATTTCGGGGAAACATTCAATTTCGGCTGTAGCTGTTTGCAAAATTAATATATCTAAGAATGCAATGCGCTCGATGTCCCAGTTGGTGGTGCACTCTTGAATTAGTTTGCGGTATTCTTCGCTTGAAGCCACTGTTTTGTCGAAAAGACGACGGGCAAATGCTGCGTCTTCTTCGTTTTTGTACATTGGCATAAGTGCGTACTCGCTGCTGTATCCTATTCTGTAACGTTCAATAGTGCGAAGTACCATTCCTATGATAAATTCGGCACTGTCGGTCCAGTAAATGCTCATTTCTTCGAGAGTTTGATAAAGAAGGTCGCATTCGCATATAACTTGCGAGTAAAGGTATTCGGCAATTTTTTTGTCCGCCTCGTACGATGCCTTGGGAGCTTCCATATAAGAAATGTATTCTTGGCTCTGCACAAGGTCGTTGTATAATCGTTTGATGAGTTCGGGGTATTTGTTCCACGACAGTTTAGAGGCTGTCATTTGTTTTTGGAGGGTGGTGTTTTCTCTCCACTGCGCAAAGAGTTTATTGTCGGCAAACTTGGTGTTTGGGTTCAGATCGCTCTGTGTGGCAAGGAGTTTCTGCTTGTTGTTTTCGATACGGGTGGCAGCATAGTCGCATATGTCTACGCCAAGCTGCATCAGGAAAAAGTAAAGGCTATAAGAGCGTCCGATGCTGAAGTCTAACTCTTTTTCGTATTTGGCGATGTCGCCGTCGCCGTTTTGATAGTAGGAATAAATGGTTTGAAGCACCTTTATCCTAAGTATTCGCCTGCTAATCATTTCTGTTAAAGAACTATGTTTTATCGTTTTGTTTTCAGGGGGCAAAGTTATAAAAAGAAATGTTAATGCAATATTAATAATGCATAATTCATAATGCATAATTCATAATGCATAATTCATAATGCATAATTCATAATTCATAATAAATAACCCCGGACATCAGCGCCGATGGCGTATTGATGTGCGGGGCTACAAATATACTGTCTTACTGAAGGGTTGTGACGTGGCACGCCGCGTAGCTACAATGATACTTTAAATCCTTTGTTGTTGATTATTACTACGAAAACACCTGATTTTGAGATTTGGATTTCTTCGTGTGTAGATTTAGTTGTTGATGATTTGATGATTCGTCCGTTGAGGTCGATGATGTTGTATTTGGCGTCGGGGGTAGATTCGATGTAGATGGTGCTGTTAAACGACCAAACTTTGGTGTTGTCGGTAGCTTGAGGTGTGCTGCTAACGGGTGTGCCGGGGTCTATTTCAAACTCGGCTGCTACTGTTACGTTGCTTTCGGGCATAGTAAATTGATTGTTGGTAACAGTAATGGCTTTGCCGCCTTTGTCTTTTACAATGAATTCTTTGAGCTTGTAACCTGCGGCGGGATAAGTGGTGAGTGTAATAGTTTCGCCGTTGAATGCTTTCAAGGGTGATGCTTTTACAACGCCGTTCTGCGCGTCGGATACTGTGATGCTGAAGTATGATGAGGGAGAGGGAACGAGTTTCTTGCCGTTTAATGCTGCCCACTCGTCAGCGGTGATGCTGGTTCTGGTGTAGGTCTTGGTAGAGTTGCCTTCCACTATAAATGTTTTATCTTCAGCGATGGTGATTTTATCTGCGATATAACCGTTGGCAATAATATAGTCGGATGCTTTGGTATAGCCGAGTATTACTTTAGAACAAGTTGCATCTTGACCTTTGCCTATTCCGGCAGCTTTGTTTCCGCTTGCATCTACCATAGTTTTGCCCATAGCGGTAATTTGACCACCTTTGATGGTGATGTCGCCGCACGAACTATAACGTCCTCCGCCAATACCTGCTGCACCATTTCCGCCGGTAGCTTTGATAGTGCCACTTTCAATGACGATATTGCCGCAAGGTATTTTACTCCATCCTGCACCTATGCCGGCAGCTACTCCGTTGCTGCTTGCATCGAGCGCACCTGTGCCTTTGATGGTTAAAGTTTTGTCTTCAGGTACATAGATGCCCGGATATTCAGAATCGAAACCTTTGACAATGTTTTTAGCTACTATATTGATAGTGGCATCGCCTAAGCAAGTAATGCCTGCCCATGCGTAGTTGTCATCGTTTTCTCCTTCAATTGTAACACCGTGGAGTGTGACTGTGGCACCGTCTTTAATGGTGATTTTGTAGTTGCCATTGAGTGTGCCTGTGAGAATATCGTTGTTTTTAGCTTCGTAATTGCCGGTTAATGTAGATAAATCTATAGCATCGCCTTGATACCATTGAGCATACAGTGTTAATGTGCTACCCGGTGTGCTGATGTCGGTAACAAATTCGGCATTGGCGTATGAAGTGCCTGAGCCGTCTTTTTCGGTGTTCCAACCGATAAATTTATAACCCGAACGAGTAAATGCATTTTGCGGCATATGAGTTGGGAATCCGGGCAATAGAGTTACACTTGCCATTTCGCCTGAGCCGCCATTGGCTTCAAATGCTACATTGTATGATTTTAATGACGGAGTGAATGTTACAGATTCACCTTCGATACTTTCGTCGGTGGTAAAATCGCCAAGTGTGATAGTGCCGCAAGTGCTAGATTTGCTGCCAGCTACACCAATGCAATATGGAGCATATTCGCCTTTGGTGGCAGTTACAGAAGTAACGGTGTTAGTAATGATGATGTTGCCGCCTTTGTTGCCTTCTCCGCTGCCTATGCCCGGAGCATTATTGCCACCTGTGGCGGTTACAGTGCCTCCCTTGATGGTGATGTTGCCGCTTGTTAGGTTTTTGCCACCGCCTATACCTGGTGCATAATTTCCACCTGTGGCATTGATAATGCCGCCTTCGATAAGAATGTTGCCGCTGGCTTTGTTGAATAAACCGCCTATGCCGCAAGCATTTGACTTGCCGTAAGCATTAAGTTTGCCAGATCCTGTAATGGTTAATGTAGAGCCATCGGGCACAAAAATACCCGCACTTTCGTAAAATCCCTTAACAGTGTTTTCACCTTCTAAGATGATGGTGGCGTTACCTAAGCATGTGAGTCCAGAATAATTGAAGCTCTGGTTTAATTCTTCAGTTCCATTGATAATAGCGTTATTGAGGGTGATGGAGGCACCGTCGGCGATTGTGATTCTGCAGTTGATGCCGAGCGTGCCGGTGAGTATTTGTCCGTTGGTAACGGGTAATGTGTTTGCTGAAACCTTCGAAAGGTCTACTGTGTTGTTTTGAGCCTGCCCCGCTGTGGCGGCAAACACTAATGCTGATAGCATTAAAATTGGTAGTTTTTTCATTTTTTTTAGTTATTGTAGTTTTTAGAAAATGCAAAGGTATAATAATCAATGTATAAAAGAGATTGGTTTTGTCAATGAGGGATTGATGATTTCGTTTGTGGAGTGCAGACGGCTCGTCTGCCTACATGCACACCTACATACCCACTGCACACAGATAACCCCGCACATCGAGCCGCCCCCTGGCGGCGATGATGTGCGGGGTTACAGAAATACCGTCTTCCAGACGGTTATAATGATACCTTAAATGATTGGTTATCGATAATTACTAGGTAAATGCCTGAGTGGTTGATGTTGATTTGTTCTTTGGAAGATTTTGTTGTTGATGATTTTATTGTACGACCGTTGAGGTCGATGATTGTGTATTTGGCGTTGGGTGCTGATTCGATATAGATGGTGCTGTTATATGACCATACTTTAACAGGGGTGTTGTCGGTGATGGTGGCGATGGGGGTGGAGGTGGTTTTAATAGTGAATGTTTTTTCTACTGTGCCGGTGTAGTTGCCTTTGCCTGCGATGGTTATCTTGGCTGTGCCGGCGGCGGTGTTGTCGGCGTAGGTGATGGTGTAATCGGTATTGAGTTTGAGTGTGGCATCGCCGTCTTTTACAGTTGCCTCGGGGGTGATAGCCTTGCCGGTGTATTCGTATTCGGCTTGGCTGAGTGTGATAGTGGCTGAGCTGATTTGCTTGGGTGCGATGGTGAACTCTACCTCTTTTGTAAAGATGTATAGTTTAATACCTTCGATAGTGGCTTTGGCTGTACCTACGTTGATGTTGTTGGTGTAGGTGATTGTGTAGTCGGTGCCGAGTTCAAGAGTTTTGTCGCCATCGGCAACAACGATAGGCTCTACCGCTTTGCCTGTATAGGTTACGTTAGAGATGCCCGAAATTGTAATATCGTTAGATGATACTTCTTTAATATCGCCAACGAATGTTACGTTTACGAAGTTTTTGAACTTGTCTTCATATTTATCTCGATAATCAGCATACACGTGGCATTTGGTTGCTTTGCTTGCTTTAAAATCATTGCAGTCTGCTTCTGCCCAACTAAGGTTATCAGGGTCAGCGTAGAGGTATACGTTGTCTACATTTATACATTGATAGAATACATCATTTCCGATAAAATATACGTCCTTGGTGATTGTTACGGAGGAGAGAGCCGGACAATATGCGAACGCTAATTTTGCGATAGTTGTTGCTCCCTCGATTGTTACGGAGGTGAGATTCGGGCAATATGAGAACGCATGCATTCCGATAGAAGTCATGCTCTCGGGGAATGTTACAGAGGTGAGATTTTTGCAATCACTGAACGCATACTGTCCGATAGATGCTGTACCATCTGGGATTGTAACATTACCGCCTTTGCCTATGTATGCTAATATCTTTTCCTTTTTGTTATCTTCATAAACGAAATCCCCTACTACTGTTCCGTTTTCTGCAAATGCGCCCCAATGGTCATAGTCTATACATTGACTCTTGTTTATGATATGTTTAACAAAAAAGAATGCATCACTTCCGATAGATGTTACGCTCTCGGGGATTGTTACGGAGGTGCAATTAGTGCAATTATAGAACACATTCTTTCCGATAGATGTTACACTTTTGGGGATTGTAACATCGCCGCCTTTGCCTATGTATGCTATTAGCTTTGTTTTTGTATTATTTTCGTAAACGAAATCGCCTTCTACTGTTCCGTTTTCTGCAATTGCGCCCCAATGGTCATCGTCAGTGCATTGACTCTTGTTTATGATATGTTTAACAAAAAAGAATGCATCACTTCCGATAGATGTTACGTTCTTGGGAATTGTTACGGATGTAAGTCTAAAGCATTTGTTAAACGCATACATTCCGATAGCTGTTACGCTCTCGGGGATTGTTACGGAAGTAAGGCTTGTGCAATTGTAGAACAGTGATAGTTCGATTTTTGTTACGCCCTCGGGAATTGTAGCAGATGTGAGGCTTGTGCATTCACGGAACGCATTATCTCCGATAGATGTTACGCCCTTGGGAATTGTTACGGATGTGAGGCTTGAGCAACCATCGAAGGCATACTCTCTGATAGCAGTTACGTTGTAAGTAATATTATTGTTGGTTACGGTGGCGGGGATTATTAGCTCGCCTGATGGTTCGTTACTTTTGTCGTATCCTGCAAGTGTAACGGTTTTTTCGTCGCCGTTGATAATGTATCCAAGATTGTCGATAACAAAATTGTAACTTATGACGGCTCGTGCTGTGTTTGATGTTGTGGTTATCAGCAGCATAATAAATGCTGCAAGCAGGGTGGATAATTTTCTTCCACCGGTTGTCATTTGGTGAAGTGTAAAAGTTTTTTTCATTTTAATAACGTTTAAATTATTTGATTTTTTTAGTACCGCAAAGATACGAAATTTAATTCATAATGTTTAATGAATAATGCATAATTCATAATGCATAGTTATTGGAGTGTGGAGTGCGGACGGCTCGTCCGCCAAATTTTTTTTTTGCAATTTACAAAACAGTTTTGTAGTTTTGCAGTATAATAATAAAAGTAATGACCGAAGAAGAAAAACATAACAAGGATCCTCAACCGGCGGTGTTTATAGATTTAACCACCGACTTTGGCTTTAAACGCATATTTGAGCGCAAGGAGTTTATGATACCGTTTCTTAACGACCTTTTAAAAACATATAACAAGGAAGGCGTTATTAAAGATATTAAATATCTCAACACTGAGAATATTGGCGATGTTCGTAAAGATAAACGTATTGTGTTTGACCTAAAATGCGAAACGCAAGACGGTGACATAATATTAGTGGAGATGCAGAAACGCGACCAAGAATATTTCGACGACCGCGTAATCTATTATATGAACCGCAATGTAGCAATGCAGGGCGAAATTGGCGACGACCTTTGGAAGTTCGGTATAAAAAAAGTCTACGGTGTATTTCTAATGGATTTTAACGAAAAAAATCCGCTCAACAACAAATCCGTTCGTCACTGTGGACTATACGACTATACCAACCAATGCACTTATTCTGATAAACAAGAATTTTGGCTTGTTAACTTGCCGCAATATCGCCACTACAAAAAAGAAGACTGCCAAACAAATTTAGACAAATGGTTATACATTATATCAAATATTAAAAATATGGAAACGATGCCTTTTACAATGGAGATGCCGGTTTTTAAAGGACTTAAAACCGCCGCCGAGATAGCCAATATGACCCGCAACGAACGTGAGAGTTATATATTGGAATACGATGCTTACCGCACCGACCTTGCGGCGTGGGACTATGCTATAAAAGAAGGTCGCGCCAAAGGATTGCAAGAAGGTCGCGAGGAAGGACGCGCCAAAGGTCGCGAGGAAGGTCGCGCCGAAGGCGAACACAATGCGTTGCTTGCTACTGCCCGCCGTATGAAATCTAAAGGTTACTCTGTTGACATCATTGCCGATGTTACAAAATTACCACCATCTGAAATAGAATCGTTGTAATATCTTACAATAAAAACAAAGGCGGATTGTACAATCCGCCTTTTGTTTATTATTGTCGTGCCCCTATAATGATAATTTAAATGCCTTATTATCAATTATCACAATTACTACTCCTTTATTATTAATATTCACCTCCTCGTATGTAGATTTTGTTGTTGCTGATTTTATTGTGCGACCGTTGAGGTCGATGATTGTGTATTTGGCGTCGGGTGCAGATTCGATATAGATGGTGCTGTTATATGACCATACTTTTACAGGGGTGTTGTCAGTGATGGTGGCGATGGGGGTGGAAGGGTTGGCAGGGTCGGTGGGGTTGGTTGGGTTGACCTCTAATTTATCAATATCTTCTACCTCCTTGGTCTGTGTAGTAAAGATTGAGTTTTGGAATTTGGCAGTGTAGGTGGTTTTGCCTTTGGCTTCGGTGGTGGCAGGGGTGGTTACCTCGCTTGAGATTAAAGCTGTTTCGGTGATATCGTGTGATTCGTCGTTTTGGCATGCTAATGTGGCGGTGCAGGTTTTGCCATCATCGCTCCAAGTGTATGTTGGTTTGCTGTAAGAGTGGCTTAACGTGATTGTAACCTCTATTCCTGTTACAGTTTCGTAATGTGTTTCGTCAGGGTTATAAGAAAGGGTAATGTTGTTTTCTCCGATAGAGAGATTAGTTTCGGTATTTTCAAATTTGAAACCGTTGGGCAGAATAATGTCGGAAGGTTTGGCGTTGCATTTCTGCACTGAAATTGTGGGAATTGTATATTCCGGAATGCCTTTGACAATGGTGAACGATGTTTCTTTGGTAAATTTATACCTTGTGCCATAAATCGTGACAGAAGCTGTTCCAAGGTCAACGTTGTTAGTGAAAACGAGTGTGTAATCTTCTCCCTTTGTTAGAATGCTGTTGTTGTATTTTACCGTTATTGTTGGTTCCACAGCCTTGCCTGTGTATTTTGCATCGTCGATTTCTGATATGGTTATTTCGTTGTCGGAGGGGATTACCAAATCTGCTATGTATTTAATTTTATAATGAGATTCTTGAAATTTATTAGAATACTTTTGTTTATATTCTGCCAAAACGTGACAATTGGTTCCCCAGGCCTTTGCCTTGAAGTTGTAATTACTTTGATCCCATGTAAGATTTTCAGGGTTGGGATAGAAATAAGCATCGTTGAGCGAGTAGCAGCAATAGAATGCATCACCTTTTATCCTTGTAACGTTTTGTGGAATTGTTATAGTCGTCAGATTTGTATGTGCAAACGCAAGAATTTCTATTGTTTTAACGCTTTCGGGTATTGTTACCGATGTTACTTCTTTACATTCATTAAATAATCTGTCACCAATCAATGTAACGCCATCGGGTATTGTTACGTGCCCCCCTTTGCCTATGTAAGCGCCAAGTTGTGTCTTTTGGTTGTCTTCGAATATGAAATCTCCGTCAACAATACCATTGACCACGAGTGCTCCCCACGGGCAGCCCGACAGATTGCCCGAGTAGTTGATGTTTTTTACATCATAGAATGCTTCGGTTTCAATTGTTGTTATAGTTGTCGGTATAGTTACATCTATTAATTGTTTACAGTGTGAAAATGCCCATTCCTTTATGGTTGTAACCGATTGGGGTATGGTTAAGGATGTGATGGTTGAGCAGTATGAAAATGCATATTTTCCGATGGTTGTTACTCCTGATGGTATTGTTACATTGCTGCCCTTGCCCATATATACTAATAGTTCTTTTTTGGTGTTGTCGCTGTATACAAAATCTCCTTCGACATACCCTCCATTTGCTGTAGCACCAAAAGGAGACCCTTCTGCGTTTCCGTCGTAGGTAATCAATTTAACATTAGTAAATGCATTTTTTTCAATTGTAGTAACGCTGCTTGGAACATACAAATATGAAAGACTCTTGCACTGACAAAATGCATATGTGCCTATATATGTAACGCTTTCGGGTATTGTTACTGAGGATAGTTTGTCGCAATACATGAATGCATATCCACCAATCGAAGTTACGCCTTGTGGAATTGTTATTGATGTTAGGCTCTCGCACTGATAAAATGTATGATCCAAAATTTTAGTAACGCCATTGGGAATGTTTACGGAAGTTAGATTATGGCAATAGATGAACGTATCTTTTCCAATATAAGTTACGCCATCGGGTATTGTAGCAGATTTGAGGTTTGTGCAATCATTGAACGCATTATCTCCGATAGATGTTACGCCCTTGGAAATTGTTACGGAGGTGAGGCTTTTGCATTTTGAGAACGCAGACGCTCCGATAGCTGTTACGCTGTAAGTAATATTATTGTTGGTTACGGTGGCGGGGATTTCAATATTGCCAGATGGTTTGTCACCATTGTATCCTACGAGCTCAACGGTTTTTGGGTCTTCGGAGGTGATTTTGTATTTGAGGATGCCTTCGGTGAAGTTGTCGCCTACGGCGGCGCTGGCGGCGTTAGATGATGCAGCTATCAGCAGCATGATAAGTGCTGCAAGAAGGGTGGATAATTTTCTTCCACCGGTTGTCATTTGGTGAAGTGTAAAAGATTTTTTCATTTTAATTACGTTTAAAGTATTTATTTTTTTAGTACCACAATGATACGAAATTATAATTCATAATGTTTGATGAATAATGCATAATTATTTGGATCGCAGACGAGCCGTCTGCGCCCCTCGCCTCCAAAAAAAAAGAGCGGGTGCCGCAGCAGCCCGCCCATTTCAAGGAAAGAATGGAATATTTTTTATTGTTCTTTTTTCTTAGCTCTAACTGTTGCCATAAATTTAAGTGTGGTGGCAGTTTCGGCAAAGATGGTGTTGTATGATTTTACCAATTCGGTTTCGCTGCCGCCAAGGCAGTCCTGGGCATATTTTATTGATGTGAGCAGTTTTTGAATATTTTTTACCACCGTGTCGCGGGCTGTTACCACGGCCTTGCTTTTATCTACTTTAACATCCACGCGCGAATTGATTGTGGAGCGGTATTCCTCCACTATCGACTCCATGTCGGCAAGAATGGCGGCGGCGCCTATGGTTTCAAAATCTTCGGCGGGAAGTTGCTTCAAACTTGAAAGCACGTTTTCCAACTTTGAAATAGCCTCGCTTTTGAGCGCAAACACTGTGGTGATTTTTATAAATTTGGGTTCAATTTTGGCAGCAGCCTTGCCCTGAGCCTCAATGCCGCTGTTTTTAGCTGTGGTGATGCAGCCGTTGAGCGCAGTGTAACGTTTTTTGAGCGTGTCTAAGTACTGTTGCGAAAGCACTGTGGTTTGTGTAGTTTTTTCCTTGGTTTTGGCATCGGTAAATATGGTAGCCGATTTTTTAAGCTCGGCAATCATCTCTTTGGTCACCTTTTCTTTGGCAACTCCACCAGCCTTTACAAGTTTTGCTACTAATTCGGAGAGCATGTCTGTTCTCATTCGGTGTATTGATACACCTGACATTGATATTTGTACGTTTGACATAAATTAATTTTAATAATTAAATTATAAATTTCATTTGCTACAAAAGTAAAACAAATAATAATTATATGCAAATAAAATGTACAAAATATTAAAAATAAATTAATTTTTTTTGAGTCAGGTGATACAATGTATAGTCTCGCTTGTAATTTTGCTCATTTTATCTTATACAATATACTGATTTATATAATTTTTGATTAATTGTATTATATGATTGGTATAGTCTAATATATTAATATTTAGTTGCATACATTTGTGTTTGTAGATTGTGTTTAAAATATTATAAATACATTAGATACAATGTATAGATAATTATGTTGTATGATAAATGCACCCCTTTGCGTGCGTAACTGACAGACACTTATTGATTTTGTATATAATGCAATCCTTTATAATGCTCCGCCTACTATATATGCATATAATTGCGCCACGAAAACGATATAATTGTTTATATCTTGCTGTAAATACAATAGGTTAGCGTTTTTGGCTTGCTGTATTTTGTATGTTTTGCTCAACCATTAGTACACTGCGTTTTACGCGTTGTATTGATGGCGTCAATTAACCTAAATTTCAAACAGCAGGTGCAACAATTTGCACATAAATTGTGTTTATACCTATAGAATAGATTGTGCAAATTCATAACCTTGTGTTTAACATAATGAAAACAACCATGAAAACGACCAAATATACAACCATGAAGACTATCATGAAAATATTAGCCGTGATGATGATTACAGGCATCTGTAGCGGCGTATACGCACAGCAAGTGTATTACTCGTGGAACTCGGGCGATTGGAATGCTACCGGAGCTAACGGCACTTGGAGCCTTAATTCTTCCGAGATGCTTCCTGCTACAGTGCCCCCCACAGCCAACGACGAAGTATATATAGATGAGTCAGTTACCATTTCCACAGCAAATGCTGTTGCCAAAAAAGTGCATCTTAATTCTAGCCTCACGATAAGTGGCGGAGTACCACAATTTGAAGAACTTGTGGGCAATGGCAATATATTTCTTACCGGCGACAATTATCCTCAAGTGTCGGGTAATGATTATTTTACCGGAATGGTGGCACTTACAGGTCCGTTTGCAATGAACCGATATGTAGAAAATTACAAAAACCTATCGTTCAACATTCTGAGCGGAGTGGTTGAATTCAAAAACTCCAACCTCCAAATTGGTACTCTCCGTATAACCGGCGGCGGTGCTACTATTAGCAAAGCCTTAGAGGTAATGGACGATATTGCGGTGGCTGAAGGTTGCACCTTTTCAAGCTCTGCAACATTGAAACTAAACGGCAATTTATGGTCATCAGGTTCTTCTGTGTCGTTTGACGGCGATTTTGTCTTTGCCTCGCAAGACCGCAACCAAACTCTTACACTTAAGTCGGCAGCACATTTCTCAAAAATTATAATCAACAAAGGCACTACCAACTATTACGCCGACATTATGGCAGATGCCACCGGTTTGCTTGATTTGTCAGATGATGCTATTGATTTGCAAAGCGGCTCTTTTGTGGTTGGATCTAATATCACAATAAATGACTTGAGCAAAAATAGAGATTTTACCATTCCTGCCAATGCTGAATTAAAAGTATCAGGCGGTACGGTAAACTCTACTCGTGATATAAATGTGTCGGGAGCTTTGAGCGTAACAAGTGGTTCGTTAAACACCAGCAACAATACTATCAAACTCAACGGCGGTTCGTTTAACATCAACGGCGGACAATCTTCTGTTAAAGATGTTATGGACAATAATCAAGCAAGTATTTTCTCGCAGTCGGCAGGCACTATTACAATGGAAAAGTTGGAGCTTACCTCTGCTAACTCTACATTCAAAACTTCGGGCGGTAGTATGACTATCAGTCGAGATCTTAAACTCACCTGCAACCACGCCGTTACAGGAGGTACTATTATTAAAGATGTCAACGATGGTAATTTTACCATTAGCGTTCCGCTTTATAACCTTACTATTAATAAAGGTGTGAACTTCAACAACAGCAGCTTCGAAATCAGAGGCAACCTTTCCATTGCCGACAACCTCAATATCGGATTCAACGACAGGGACATCTCTATTGCCGGCAACCTGACATTGGGCACTGGCGCACAGATGTCGAATATGCGCTCCATCACTTTCGAAGGCTCGCGAAACTCTGAAATCAATATTCCGGCGGCGTTCACATTCCCCAAAAAAATGATTGTGGATAAATCGGGCAACCATTCTGTGATTATCAATGGCGCTGACGTAACAGTTACCGAAGATTTAAGCGTACTTGCCGGCAATCTCAATGCCAACGGCAACGCAATTAATGCGCTTAGCAACGTAACCAACGATGGCAATATAGTAGGAACATTAAATCTTAATGGCGACAACAAAACCATCTCCGGCTCTGGTACATTCGATATTATCAATCAAAATGTAGCCACAATAACACTTGACAGCAGGATAACAGCCAACAGATACGATTTCACCGCTGGCAAATGTTATCTCAATTCGTATGTAGTTACCCTTAAAGAGGGCACCAACGGAGGCGCCGACCATTATTTTGTAAACGATGGCGACAAGGCTTCGGCGGGTCTCTGCCTTAATGTGCAAGGAGGCAGCTTCAACGCAAATCAAAATGTTGCAGAATGGCCTATTGGTACAAGCACATACTACGCTCCGGCTTATGTGGTGGCAAAAGAATCCGCCACATTCTTCAATGAGTATATCACTATGGGCGCGGTTGGCAAGCAGCATCCGTGCTTGAAAACCGCTAACGGCGAAAACCTTCCGTGCTATTGGACTGTAAAAACAGAGAACAAGAATACTTGTCAGTTTATTTTGAAGTTCGACTATCCTAGCCAGGTAGTTCAACCGTTAACATCATTGGCATTGTTAGACAATTCTGAATGGGTTGAGTCTGATATAATGCGGCAAGATTATGAAGGCGACCCAGTACCCTGTGGAGTTAAAACGACTTCAAAAAAAGGATGGGTGTATACCGTTGCTACAGGTAATTATTCTAAAAAGACGACCACCGTGAAAAATGTATATGAATGTGGCGAAGGACCTGCTGATTATATTGTTTATACTGATCGTACTCTAACTTTTAGTGGTTGGTCTTACCAAACACCCACATCTTATTGGAATCAACCGAAAATGAACCCAACATCTGCCACTACATTTGGTATTGACAACACATCTATTAATTTTAATAATTGTACGGAGAGCGCAACTCTTAAATCCGGCGACTATACCGCCGGTGTGAAGAAGAATTCTGAAGGAATGCGCATTTTGATTGCATCTGCTGAATCTAATACCTCCGCAACTGTCATAGGATTTTATTCCAGCGATTGGAGAATATATGGAACCAGCACTCCTGCTACACCACAGGCTGGCGATATTTGTATTATCGAAGGATATACCTTTGTAAATGCAGCTGATGCTATCAACAATGTAGGTAAAATTATTTTTCAATATCGTGAAGGTCAATCAGAATTGGGTCGTCTCCGTATTAGTGTAACAGGCTGTAAGGCAGGTTCAATATCGGGCAAGGGCGAAATTCAGTTTATGAACGACAATTCGTTCTATCTTGATGCCGACTGTTCGGAGTTTGATGCCAATGATGAAAGTTTCTACCATTTTTCACCTAACAGCTCCAACAATTATAGATTCCATCTTGATCATGATGGAGTCTTCCCGAATGTTACCATAGAGCATAATAGTGATGATGAAAATGCCATATTTATTTATGACAGAGATCTTTATGTTAGGAATATACTCAACCTTATGGGAACCTCTTCGCTCAAGCTTGATGGTCATAATGTTTATTGTGGCACATTGGCTATGGGTGGCTATGGCGGTGCTAACGTTTATTTTACCCCCGGCAACAGCGATGAGCTCGTTGTTGGCGATATCGACTTTGATTTCAAACATAATGTTAGTGCCGACAATGGCAGATATAATAACAAACTTATTTCTTTAGCAGCAACAGGTAATGGTGGTAACTCGCACAACAAACTTATTATTACAGGCAATATTGTTAACAAAATACAAGAGCCTTTAAAGAACGAAAGACTTAATAATAAACCAAATATTTATGTTGGTTTAGATTTGTACAACACCAACGACTATGTAGAGCTTTGGTTTGCAGGTGATGAAAATCAAATTGTTGATGTTAAAACCTCAAACTTCAAGTTCAACGTCAAGCAGATGGTCATCGACAAAGAACCAGGTAGTTCCATAAAACTTTCGGATGTTAAGGTTAATTTCAACGATGGTCTTGCTGGTGGCGAAACCGACAAAAAAACTCTTGTCTTGAAGAGCGGCGAAGTTATTTTTGACGTCGAGGGTCAGACTGTTCCGTTGAGCAAAGAAGGACAGAATAATAAACATTACGACTTTGTTATTCCCGAAGACGCAACTTTAACAGCCAACAAAGGTGTTACTCTCAATGTTACAAGCTGCAAAACGGGTATAACACTGGCAGGCACTCTCAATCTCAACGATGATGCTAAGTTGAAAAACGAAGGACATTTCTATTATCGACTTACCAACAAAACCATTCTTAATATTGCCAAGGCTGAATTTGAATCTAAGGGAGATTTTTGCCCCGATCCGTCTACTGCTTCTGGTAGAATTAAGTGGAATATAACATCTCAAAATGCTTTGGTTAAAATTGGCGGTGCTGAATGTGGATACGTTACATCAAATTCTCAGATAGATATCGCAGAGGAAAGCGAAATAACTATTCCAGAGGGTGCTGAAATCAATTTTATAGGCAATTCTCAAAATACTACTATCTTTAATGTGGGTATTGCTACCGATGCGGATTGTAAATTTGGACCCGACGGTGATCCTATTGCTACTAAATTCGTATTCCAAAATGGTAAGTTTGAGATTACATCAACACCATCATTGCCTAATTTGCTTATGCAAAATACAGAAGTAATTTTGCAAACTCTTCCGCTCAAAGTGTTAGGCGATTTGACTTTGAAAAATACTGCCACTCTTGATGCTAATGGTAAAGATATTGATTTCAAAGGTCAATATTTTACCATCGAAGGTGAAGATACTTTTACACCCCACGGTAATAAAGTGACTTTCAGCGGTACAGATCAGTCGGTGAGTGGTTCTACTATCAAATTCTATGATGTTACTATATCTAATACGAGTGGACAAGTAGAATTTATATATCCTCACATTATTACCAATGAATTGAAAATTACCGAAGGTGCTAATCTTCACGACACCGGCGCAGGATTTCCCATCACTGTAGAAACCAAGTACACAAATAATCACGGTACATATTCAGGCGAGGGTGGTATTGCTCTCAACAGTGGCGATCAAGATCATACTATAAATGTGTTGTGCAGTGGCAACACTTCTAAACTTATTGTCAACAACGAAGAAGGCGTGGTTGTAAATGACAGCGGTGAAGACCTCACAATTGATAAATCTCTCGTTATCCAAAACGGTGTGCTCGATATGATGACCACCACTCTTGTACTTGGTAAAGAGGTGACTACCGTTGAAGGAGAGAACTTCGGTATTAACAAAATGATTGTGTTTGAATCGTCAAACACACGAAGCGGTGTTAAAAAAATATTCAGCGGCGATGGTACTGAGTCCGAAGTTTTGATGCCTATTGGCGTTACCGGCAAGTACACACCCGCCACTATCCACCTGTCAGCAATTACCCCCGATGCATCTATCATGATTTCACCGGTTGACGGCTATCATCCTGCTATTGTGGAAGATCAAGAGTATGGCGATGAAGATTTTAACTTGCCCGACCAAGCTAACTCATTGAAATTTTATTGGGATGTTGTTGCCAATGGAGTGCAAAATTTTAACGGTTGGCTTGTGTTCCACAACCACAAGGAAGACTATTCAGCACCCAATAAGGGACAATATGGTTACGACCATTATGTGGCAGCACGTCTGCTACATGACTATGTGGAGTGGGATAAAGATCATATTCTTACCGATTCGTACGATAAGGGTGAAATTATTTTCAAAGATAATTTCACCATGGAGAATGATGCCACCATCACTGGTCAGTATACTGCAGGTCTTGTTGACGATAACGGTATTGGCTCTATTCCCGGCAAACTCAAAGTATACGTAACCAAACAAAGCGGTGATTGGAACAAAGCTGCTACTTGGGCTGTTGCCAAACTTAATGGAAGCAAGATTTATCTCGAAGATGGTGATGCTGTGGAAGATAATAATACAAATCTTACAGTACCTGTAGAAGGTCCTGAACGCGGCTCTATTGTATTCGTATACCATAATGTTGACGTTAAGCACAATGGTATCAATGTGTTTAGAACCACTATCGGACGAAATTCTGATGAAGAACAAGGCAAGGTTTTCCTTAATAAAACCAAGAGCCACCGTTTTGGCGTAGTAGCCGGCAAGGGTCGCCTTATCACTGAGTCGGGATCGCTTCCCCGCGGATTCTACAATTTGTTTGTGGAAGCCGGCGGCGGCACTATCGAGTATGCTGGCTCGGAAAATTATGATGTTAGCATGAATGTATTCAATAATGTTGAGTTCTCGGGTTCGGGCAATCGCACCCTTGGTCCCGCCGACTTGATGGTTAACGGTAATTTTACAGCCAATGGCACTATGAGTATCATCAACTTAAGTGGTGCTACATGGA
Source organism: Bacteroidales bacterium (assembly GCA_017962175.1). Classification (GTDB taxonomy): domain Bacteria; phylum Bacteroidota; class Bacteroidia; order Bacteroidales; family UBA3824; genus UBA3824. Next base: position 33,225 of record JAGCVU010000003.1, read on the forward strand.
ATCTTCATGGCAACTTGGTTTACAATGGTGGTACTTTTATTGCTCCCACCGAGGGTACTATTAGTGTCATCAGAATGTGTGGCAACAATGAACAAAAAATTTATTCTAAAGATTTAAGTAAGATTGAAAAATTGCAAATCAATATTTTAGAGATTAATAACTCATCGCCTGAGGGTGTGGATGTTGTAATACCTATTGATATTGTTCAGCATATCACGTTCGACAAAGGCGTGCTTAATGTCGACGACTTAAATGGTGGTGAGTTGCGTATTGTTGAATCTAATCCGGATGTTGACGAAACTGTTAAAAATTACGATGTTAATAAGTTTATCAACGGTCCGCTTACCAAAAAGATACTTGCCAACGACTCTTGGACATTCCCTGTGGGTAGCCATTTAAACTGCGAAAAGATGACTGAGGTAAATCGTCTTGGACATTTTACGGTATACAACTATATTCCTACCGACAATAGTGGTTTTGGTTATGTAACAGTGCGTTACTTGTACAAACCTCACGACGAGAGTGGCAATACCGAAAAGTATGGCGCAGGTATTCTCGGTGTGGATAAATCTGAATATTGGACTGTAACTCCTACTACAGCATCTACATTCGGTCTTAAGCTTCGTTGGGACGAAGTTAGCAATATTGCTAACACTGAAGCAGATATTAAGAATGTCTGCATTACCAATTACGATGGTGATTTGTGGAATAAGATAGAATCTGATGTTCATGCCAACTCTGCATATACTGGTCTTGTTACATCTATTCCTTCTGATATAGAACATCTTAAAGATCAAGCATATGTTTACACACTTGCCCATACTGGTGCATTAACATTCAATTGGGAAGGTAGTGTTAGCTCCAATTGGTTTGATAGCGACAACTGGAGCGGTCGTCAAGTGCCTTCGGAATCTGACTATGTAATTGTAGGCAGCCTTGGTCAACCTGATTGGAAATATCCTGTTATCAATACATCTGATAAAGCTAAGGCTAAATATCTGAAACTTACCGGCAATGCCAAACTTACTATTGATCCGCGTGCTCAACTTACAGTTATTACCGATGTGGTGGTAGACAACACAAGTTCACTTTTGCTTGCTGCTCCTAAAACATCTGTAGACGGCTCAGGCGATCAATCTATCAATCCTGCCGGTTCGTTGATTTACAAAGGTACATTTACCGGCAAACTCACCTTCCAGCGTTTTGTTCGTTGTTGGGAATATGAGCGTATGTGTGTGCCTGTTACAGGGTACAATGCTAACGTATCTAGCTTTAAATACGCTGCTTATCTCTATGGATACGACGAAACGTTTGATGTAGGCGGTGATAAATTTACCTATTCTTACGACGATACAGAATACTCAACAGACGATAATCCCTTGATTTTGGCTAAGGGTTGGTACAAATACGGTAATGATTATCCCAAAACTAACGATGTTACCGTGCCTTACCGCTATTTGAGCAGCAGCAAGTTGCCTGCTCATATACTCTCGTTTACAGGTACACCTTTGCCTGATGGTAGCCAAAGCATTGTTACTACGGTTAATTTCACCAGCAACGACCGTGTGACTTCTTCGGGTTCTGCTCAAGATATGCTCGACGGATGGAACTTTGTGGCCAACCCGTTTGTATCGGCAGTGGATGCCGAGGCTCTCAAATTCCACAATGTGGATGCCACTATCTATCTGCACAATAGCAAAACAAATACTCCTATAGCATATTCGATCAACGGTGGTTTGCAACTTGGCGTTGTTACCGAAGATGAATATCGTTATATTCCCGCAGGTCAAAGCTTCTTTGTACATGCTACCGCTCAGGCTGCTCAAAACAATGGTACTGTAGAGTTCCCCAAAGAGAGCCGCAGTCATGGCAATTCAAAAACCGTGTTGAAATCAGGCAACCAACCGAGCAACAAAGGCATTGAAAAAATAGTATTCAAGACCACCGGCGGCGATTATGATTATCAAAGCTTGGTATATTTTGCAGCTGATGCTACCGAGGCATTCGACTCTAAGTACGATGCTTATATGGTTTCGGCTTCTGCACCCAAATTACTCTCGTTTTACACTTACGGAAGCGACGAGAAAGTGGCTCTCACTGCCAACGGTCTTCCTTTTGAGGTAAAAGACGGCGGCGAAGTTCGTATAGGATATTCTACCGTTACAGCAGGCACATACCGACTCACATTTCCGGTGTTGACTGTTGACGATGTTGATGTATATTTAGAAGATGCTCAAGAAGGTACTTCTACCAAACTTTCTGAAGGATTCTCTACTAAGATTGATGTGGAGGCTGGAAGCAACAAAACAAGATTTAAACTTGTTTTCCGCCAGAAACCCGAAGAACCTGTAGTGGTAGATCCTATTGTGGTAATACCCAGCGATCCTATTGAGGTTCCTGAAGAGCCTGTAATTGTTGACCCTGTGGTTATCAATCCGACGGTTCCCGATGTTACCGAGCCTGAAGATTTGCAGCCTGAAGTTAAACCTCTTCCCGAACCCTTCGACGATGGCGAATTGATGCATCTTTATCCGTCAGACCAGAGCGAAACCGACGTTGAGCGCGACATTCGTGTGAATGTTTACCCTGTGCCTTCGTATGGTGTGGTAACAGTTTCGCTTGGCGAGCTTATTCAGGAGACAGGCTCTGTCAAGATAGTAGTGGCAAGCATCTCGGGTCGTGTGGTTGTCAACAAGACCGTAGCCGACGACCTTGTGGAAATTGACCTGACAGGTCGCCCGGGAGTATACATCGTAAGGATGATGACACCCACCAAGACAATAGTGAAGCGGATAGTAATTGAATAGTGATAAATTAGATTTAATAATGAAGAAGCGCAGGCTGTTATGGTCTGCGCTTTTGTTTTATTGGTATGAATTATCTTTATGCCCTGAATCCAAATATTGTGATATCGTCGGTCTGCTTGCGAGTTCCCCGCCAGATGATAAGTTCCTCTTCCAGACGCTGTTTCTGCTGCTGGCAGGGCAGTGTGGCTATCTGAGCCAGCAGTGCGTTGAAGTCGCGGCGCGAGTATTTGCGGTTTTCGCTGATACCAAACTGGTCGGGGTATCCGTCGGAGGCGATGTACACCATATCGCCCTTTTGCAGCTCTATCTCCTCGTTGGTAAATTTGAGCTGCATCGGGTGTATGCCGATAGGGCATTTTGTGGGCGAGTATAGCGATAGTTCGCCGTCGCGCACCACCACAAGCGGAATGTTAGCGCCAGAGTACTGCATCTTTGTGCCGTTGATAAACACCAGGGCTATGTCGAGTCCGTCGCGCAGTATCACGGAGTTTTGCAGGGCTTCGATAATCTTTTGTCTTAGCAGTTCCAGCATCGTGGCGGGCGAGAATCCCTCCTCACCGAAGTGTGTGTTGAGAATGTTTTGCAATATGCTAGCCGAAAGGACGCTCATAAGGGCACCCGGCACGCCGTGCCCCGTACAATCCGCCACCACGCACACCTTGGTTTCGTTTATGTTGGTAACAAAGTAGAAGTCGCCACCCACAATCTCGCACGGCTGGTACATCACAAAGCTGTCGGGGAACACCTTGGTGGTTTTTTCCGACGAAGGATAGAAAAGCGCGTCTTGAATGCGTTTGGCGTAGGTGAGGCTCTCCTCCATGCGGCGGTGAACGTTCTCAAGCTGGTTTTTCTTCTCCTCGGTTTGCTCAAGCGACGCCATAAGGTTTTCGGTGAGGGCCTTGAGCTGCTGTTCGTACTGCTTGTGTTCTGTTATGTTGCGCACGATACCCTCGTATCCTGCGGGAGCACCGTCGTTGTCGTAGAAAGTGTTGATGTTGGCCTCGCAGTGGATTGTCTTTCCCTTGTGGTTCTTAATCTTGAACGAAAATTCCTTTACATATCCTGTGCGAGCAATAGCCTCCCAGTCAACTGAAGATGAAGCCACCTCTGTGATGTTGTGTCCGATAATATCGTCGAGCTTGTCGTATCCCAAGGCTTCGCAGCACGAGCGGCTAGCCTGGATGATAACGCCGTTGAGGTCGGTGCGCAGGTATAGGTCGGTGAGGTTGTCGATAGTGCTCTGCAGCATACGGTTCTGCTCTATGATGTTCTTTTCGTGTTCGCGACCTTTTGAAATATCCATCATAGCGCAGTATATGCCGCGCTTGCCGCTGTATTCGAGAGGGATTTTCGACACCGAGTAGCATTTCTGCACATCGTCCTGAAACTTGAGGAAATGCATCTTGAGCATCCTGCTCTTGTTGTTGGCAAATACTATTCGGTCTTCGTCGAATATCGGAGTCAGCTCGTCGGGCAGCCCCATCTGGCGCTCGTCTTTGCCGATGAAGTCCTCGGGCTTGAGACCGAACGACGATGCGAAAAGGTTGTTAACAAAGTCGAATTTCAGGTTGCTGTCCTTAACGTACACCCTTGCCGGCATAGCCTCAAGAAACACCTTCAGCTTGCTTACTTTGTCTATCTCGTCTTTAAGTTCTTTCTCGTTTACGGCGCAGTTGATAAAAATGCAGCCTAAAAGCAGCAGGCTCGCTATAGCTATGTACCATATCCAGAAACGGCTTCCGATAATGGCATCGCTTCCGCTAAACGAGAATTGCAGCACGCCGTAGTCCACATTGTTGATGTCGGTGATAAACTCGTTTACAAGCACTGGGTTGATTCCTTGCAGCAGGTTGTCTCTGTGCTTTACGTATTCCACCGACCAGAGGTCAGGCGGAAGGGTCTGCGCTGCGATGTCCTGTAGATATCCGATGGCGAGAAGGTAGCCGCCCGAGTCGATACGTTTCTTCTCGGCGTTTTTTACCGGCACACCGTACACTACAAACAGCGAATCGTTGAAGTATTTGAAATACTTAAAATGATTGTAGTACTCTATCTTGCTCGAAATGATGCCCTTGTCGGCCTTGAGCATATAGGGGTTGATTTTTCCCGCGCGGGCTACTATGTCTTCTTGCTGGCTCATCAGCACAACGGCGTGGATGTGGTTGTCGTGTACCACGTCTTCCATTTCAAGAGCTTCCCACAGCTCGTCGGGATTTTCGCTGTCTACCACCTCGGCAAGCTCGTCGTAGCTGCCGTAGTCTTCCAGAAGGTCGAAGTATTTCTGGTCGGTGATCTTGGAAAACGACTGCACCCATGCGCCCGCAGTGAAATATGTGGAGCGGGAAATGGCGTTTCTAAACATAATAAAAATCACCGTGGCGACCGTAAACAGCAATAGAAACACGATGATCGATCTTTGTTTCAAATTAATCTTCTTGCACATAGCTATTTTTTATAAGTTGTACTTGTATCATTATTCAAAAAGTGAACCTTTGATAACAAATATATCTCAAATATACGATAATTTTTTGATAAATATACGCATAATAACAAAAAACGCAATAACTTTGCGCCATAAAATTTTTTTTTAAAAACATAGCATTAACACATGATGACCTCAAAGGAAATACGCAAAGCCTTTTTGGATTTTTTTGCGTCGAAGCAGCATAAGATTGTGCCCTCGGCACCTATGGTTGTGAAAAACGACCCTACCCTGATGTTTACCAACGCAGGTATGAACCAGTTTAAAGACATTTTCCTCGGCAACGAACCCGCGGCAAGCAAGCGTGTGGCCGACAGTCAAAAATGTCTCCGCGTGTCGGGAAAACACAACGACCTCGAAGAGGTTGGTCACGATACCTATCACCACACTATGTTTGAAATGCTTGGCAACTGGAGTTTCGGCGATTATTTCAAAAAAGAGATTATCGACTGGGCGTGGGAATTTCTTGTAGATGTGCTTCATCTCGACACCAGCCGCCTCTATGCCACTGTATTTGAGGGCGCTAAAGACGAAAACCTTGAACCCGACGAAGAGGCTAAGGGATATTGGCTCAAACACTTGCCCGCCGACCGTGTAATTATGGGCAACAAACACGACAATTTCTGGGAAATGGGTGCTACAGGTCCTTGTGGCCCTTGTAGCGAAATTCACATCGACCTTCGTAGCGATGAGGAACGTGCAAAACTCCCCGGCGTAAAACTCGTTAACCAAAGTCATCCCCAAGTAATTGAAATTTGGAACCTTGTGTTTATGCAGTTCAACCGTTGCGCCGACGGTCACCTTGAACCCCTTCCTGCAAAACATGTGGATACAGGTATGGGTTTTGAACGTCTCTGCATGGCTCTCCAAGGCAAACAGAGCAACTACGACACTGATATTTTCCAACCCGTAATACAAGAAATCAGCCGTCTCACCGGCATCAAGTACGGTGCAAAACAAGAAACCGACGTGGCTATGCGCGTTATTGCCGACCATATTCGTGCTATTTCGTTTGCCATTGCCGACGGTCAATTGCCCGCAAATGCTAAGGCAGGATACGTTATTCGCCGTATTCTCCGCCGTGCTGTAAGATACGCTTACACATTCCTCGGACAGGCTGAACCTTTTATGTATAAACTTCTTCCTGTGTTGCGTTCGGTTATGGGCGAGGCTTATCCCGAACTCAATGCTCAAAAAGATATCATCGAAAAGGTGATGGTAGAGGAAGAATCATCATTCCTCCGTACTTTGGAAACAGGTATTCGCCTTTTGGACAAGGTGGTGGAGCAAGCCCAAAAAGCCGGCAAAAAAGAAATCGACGGCAAAACAGTGTTTGTGCTTTACGATACTTACGGTTTCCCGCTCGACCTTACCGAACTTATTCTCAAAGAGAAAGGTCTTACACACAATCAAGCCGAATTTGAACAAGAACTCAATGCTCAAAAAGAGCGCAGCCGCAACGATGCTAAAATCGAAAGTAGCGACTGGCAAGAGGTTAACAATTTCTCTACCGAAGAGTTCACCGGCTACGATGAAACCGCTTCTGAGGTTAAAATCTGGCGTTATCGCAAGGTGGAAGCCAAAGGCAAAAACTTCTATCAAATAGTATTCAACCAAACTCCTTTCTATGGAGAAATGGGCGGTCAGGTAGGCGACTGCGGCTATATTGAGGCCAACGGCAAAAAGACCTACATCACCGACACTCAAAAAGAAAACGGTCTTTCAATTCATATTGTTAAGGAACTTCCCGAAGACCTTAAAGCCACATTCCACGCTGTTGTGGATGCCGAAAAACGTACTGCAATTGAACGTAACCACAGCGCAACTCACCTTTTAGACGAGGCTCTCCGTTCAATTCTCGGAACTCATGTAGAGCAAAAAGGTTCTATGGTTTGTAGCGATTATCTCCGTTTCGACTTTAGCCATTTTAGCAAAATGACCGACGAGGAAATTGCTAAAGCAGAGGCTTTTGTAAATGAAAAAATCCGTGAAGGCATTGCCCTCGAAGAACATCGCGATATGCCTATCAAAGATGCTCAGGCTTTGGGAGCAATTGCACTTTTCGGCGAAAAATATGGCGACAAGGTGCGTGTGGTAAAATTTGGCAACAGCATCGAACTTTGCGGTGGTACACACATCAGCAACACCGGTCGCATTGGATATTTTAAAATAATCACCGAAACAGCAGTGGCAGCCGGAATACGTCGTATAGAGGCTCTCACTGGCAAGGCAGCCGAAGAATATGCTGCTAAACAGTGCGCTGTAGCATCGGCTCTTAAACTTATGTTTAAGGCTAAAACCGAGGCTGACGCTCTCAAATCTGTTGAGGCTCTCATTGCCGACAACGCTGCTCTCAAAAAACAGATTGATATTCTTGAACACGAGAAACTTGCAGGCGTTAAAGACGCTCTCATTGCCAAAGCACAGAATATCAACGGTGTAAACGTGATTGCAGAGCGTGTAAGCGTTGGCAACAAAGATTTGTTGAAAGACCTCTCGTTCCAGATTCGTCAGCAATTAGACAACTCTTTCATTGTTCTCGGCGCATTGTTCGACGGCAAACCTTTGCTCTCTGTAATTATGAGCGAAAACCTTGTAAAAGAGCGCAACCTTAATGCAGGAGCCATTGTAAAAGAGGCAGGCAAAGAGATACTCGGCGGTGGCGGCGGACAGCCCTTCTACGCTACAGCAGGCGGCAAAAATCCTGATGGATTAGACAAGGCTATTGCCGCAGCCAAAGCATTTATCAAGTAGATAGATTGCAAGATTATAATAAAAAAAGGGAGCGAATTTCGCTCCCTTTTTTATTACTACTCGTTTTTTTGATTTTTTAGTTTCGTTTCGTCTAATGCTAATATCACAAATTCCACTCGTCGGTTGATATCTCGCATAGCCTCGGTGGAGTTGTCGTTGAGGGGACGGCTTTCGCCATATCCAACAGGTACAAGACGTTCGGGTTCAACACCTTGTCTAATCAAGTAGTTGACCACAGTGCGGGCACGGCGTTTCGACAGGTCGAGGTTGTAAGCATCTGAACCAATGTTGTCGGTGTGAGCCGAAACTTCCATTTTAATTACGTCAGGGTTCTTTTTCAGGAACGTTACCACAGTGTCCATAAGAGTGTGCGATGTGTCGGCAAGTTGGTCGCTATTGAGTGCAAAGTGAATTGGCACGCCAATAGGGTCGCCCACTTTCTTGAGTTCGAGTTGCTTGGTCATATCAAGTCCCGAATTTACAAACGTGTAGCCCATAGGCATAATGTTTACGCCAAAATCGTCGGCATCGCGGTTGTACCAGTTGTCGGTGGTATCTTCCTCCACAACTATATTTTCAAGCGGAGGCAGCACGCGCTCTATAATCTGCGGTTGAGGTTTCTTTGCAAAACGATAGCGGAGACCGATGGTGCCGCCTACGTTTACCAAATTTACATTTTTGCTGTATTGGGTTTGGGTAACTCCCACATACGCAGTGGTAGTGTATCCGGTGTCGAGGTCGTTCCAAAGTTTTTCATCGTTTCTGTTCTTAATGTCGCCTAAACGATAAGAGCCACTGAGATTGAATGTTAAATCCAATTGGCTTGTTAGCGCATAGTGTAGCGACACTTCAGCACCCGCTCCAATAATTGTGGTTTTGAAGTCAGGTTTGCCTTTTAGGTTAGAATACGTATAAATGCCGTATTCTTCCAGATTGTCGATAGTTAAAGCATGTTGGGGAACAACCATTGCATTAGATGCTCCGGCACCTTCTTCAGCTGATGTTTTAAACTTTTTGGTGATTATTTGCGATACGCTTAAATTGACACCTGCACCAATGCGGAATTTTGACCCTAAAGCATGTTGGTAGTAAAGACCTATAGGAAGGTCGATAGCCGACACCGTAACTGTTTCTTTTAAATCAAAAATAGTGCAGAAAGTGCGGGTCTTGTCTTCCAATAAAATTTTGGGGTCTTCACCATTAGCAATTACTTTGGTAAATTGGAGTTTGGCAATACCTTGGTAGGTGTTGTAATTTAATCCAACACCAATGCCCCAATTGGGCGCAAAAAAGTATCTGTAGCCAAAACGAGCCGAAATACCAAGTCCGGGCGATTTTGTGCCGCAAGTGTCTTCAACGCTAAACGCCACATTGTTTAAGCCTCCGCCAAGGTCGAAGAATACAAAATGACCTTTGCGGGCGGCGTTGATGGCAAGTGTGTCGGGCGGCGCCGGAATGGTGTCGTACGTGATACGTGGCGCCGGATCTCCTGTTTGTGCCAACGTGTGTGCAGCTATCAGTACAAATAATACTGTGATTAATTTTTTCATTATAGTTCGATGTTATTATGTTATAATATGGCTGTTAATCTCGGTAGTTGTAACGTGTAACTTCAACGGTTTGACCCTTGTTGATTGTGCCACGATGGTCTTTACGTCCGTATTTGTCTACTATTGATACGTTGAAACTTAGGCTCTGTGCTGTTTTTTCGCGGTATTTGAAACATACCACTTTAACGGTGTATGTGCCGGCTTTGGGTTTCAACCAATAGATGTTTTCTTGCGGACGGTTGGTAGTACCGATAATGGCGTTGGCATCAAGGTCGAGGTTGCCTGTACCGCTACCGCAACTTGCTTTACGACGGCTGAAGAAAATTTCATTGCCGCATGGGTCGATAACGTGAAGGTCAAGGTCGGTTTTTGAATACCATTGAAGGTTGATACGAAGGTCGCCGCTCTGTCCTTTCAAATCGTTTTGAGGCGGATTGTTGGGTGTGGGAGTGGGCGATGGGGTAGGAGCGGGAGGAGGTGTGGGCTTAACATTTAGCGGAATAGTGCGGCTCTCTTTGGTGTTTAACTGCGACAACAAGGCATTTTTAACCTTGGTGCTGTTGGTGATGTAGCCGGTTTTTGATGCTGTGATAGAAATCTTATCGTTTTCGCCAATGCCAAGCACTGTAAATTCACCTTGAGCGTTGCTGTATTCGGTGGCTTTGAGGCTGCCGTTTATACGAATTTCGTTTTTAACACCTGCCAACGGTTTGCTGCCGTCGGTATTGTAGAATACAAGCGAAGTGGTAAGCGGACGAAGATACATTGTGCGCTCTTCTTCAGAAAGTTCCATAAATTTCTGCACTGTGCCGCCGTCTAATGTGGTGTCGGCATATCCGGCTTTTGATGCCTTGAAACTTAATGTGTTGGATATGCGAAGCGAATCAAAAAGTCCCACGCCAACGCCGTTGGTATTGGTTTGCAACGATGAAGATGCTCCGTTGATAGTAAGAGTTACAGTAGCATCGGGCAAAAGGCTCTTGGTTTTGAGGTTTTTTACAATCACCTTTACGCTGCCTTTGATGGGCGAAAGTTTGAGGCTTTTTTCAAAGTCGGACATATTGGCAAGGTCAAATAGCGATGCTTCGATAGTGTCGTTAAGGTATCCCTCTTTAGAAGCCACGCATTTAACGCTTCCGCATTTGGGCATATTGAGATTGAATCCGCCAGAGGGGTCGGTTGTAGCCGAAGAACCGTCTTGCGAATTGTTGACAATGGATATAATCTCAACACCTGCGCCGGGGAGAGGTTCGTTGTTGTCGATGTCGATAACTTTCATGTCAACACTTGTAAACAACGGCGGAATTTGCACCTCTTTGAAATCAGATTTTGGGAACGAACTATAAAGGTCGCCAATGCCGTCGGCGTTGTAACACTCGTTTCCGGCGGTTACGTATGCCGAATCGTTAAACATTCCGCCAAAAAGCACGTACCAAAGTGGTTCTTTAATGCCGTCGAACTCTACTTTGCCATCGTTGTCGGTGGTGCCGGTTTTGGTTTCGGGAGTATGTCCTCCAAATAGTCCAATGGCAGGATACGAAAATTTGGTTTCGGCTGCGGCTATCGAAAGTCCGGTTTGTTTTTCGCTAAGATGGATTCTTACCGTGCGACCTATCGGTATAATAAATACAAATAGGAGCAAGAATAGAAAAATCCACCACGGAAATTTCTTTTTCTTTATTACAAGTGTTATTTCGGAATCTTCTTCGCCCGAAACAACGGTTGCTTTGTTTGTACCCATTTTATTGTGTTTTAGTTGGTTATTCTACTATGTGTGTTGTAACTTCTACTGTTTGACGGTGTTTAACCTTGCCCGAAAAATCTTTACGTCCTTTGCGGTCGATGATGGTGAGGTTAAATTCCTCTTCGGCACTTGTGTTGCCACGTTTTTCAAAGCACATTACTTTTACTCTGTAATTACCGGACGAGGGCTTGATGAAGAAAATGTTTTCTTGCGGCTCGTCGGTAAATACCGAACGTTTGTTGTTGTACTTGGCGTTTGCGTCCACGTCGAGAGTGCCTTCGCCTTCGCCACATTCATATTGACGACGTTCGTAGAAGATTTCGTGTCCGCAGGGGTCGTAAACGTGCAGGTCGAGGTCGGTTTTTGAATACCATTGAAGGTTAAAACGCAGGTCGCCGCCTTCACCTTGGAATATTGGTTTTAGGCGCAATACACGCGAAGTGTCGTTGAGCTGCGCAATTGCATCGGCTCCTCCGAAGAGAGTGTCGTTTTCGTAACCCTCTTTTGAACCAATGAGGTTGATTTGTGCACAAAGCGATGCGTTGAGCATAATGATGCCGGTGCTGTCGGTAAATACCGAATCAATGGTAGCGCTACCGTCTAAGTTTCTAATAATCTCTACTTTGGCATGGTCGATGGGTTCTTTTGTGTCGGTGTCAATTACCGTTACCGGAACGTTGATTTCCTGTTCGGGAATTTCTATCACTTTAAATGTAAAGCGAGGGAAATCGGCGTAAGGATATTCCATACCATCCTCTGAAAGACAGCCTCCGTGAACCGTTACTTTGGCGGTGTAGCCCAAGAATTTATCAAACAACACGTACCAAAGAGGCTCTGAAATACCTTCGTAAATCACTTTGCCTTCGTTGTCGGTGTCATGTTTTTGTGTAACGTACACTTTTGCGCCAAACGAGCCAATTTCGGGATAATAAAATTCTGTGGTTGTGCCTGTTACCGGGTTTTGAGTGTTTTGTTGCAACACTTGTATGCGCACCGTGCGGCTTATGGGTATAAGTAGCAACAGCGGCAACAGCAACAATAATATCCACCACGGAAATTTTTTCTTTTTAAGCACGAGGACTGTTTCGTCGCCCTCTTGTCCCGATACTACGGTTACTTTGTCTGCTTTCATGTGGGTTAGGTTTTATTAGGTGTTACAATATTTATATTATAAGGTGTTAGTGAACAAGTGCGGCGGCTCCAAGTACTGCTATGTTTGTGCCGAGCAATGCCGATGGTAGCACCTTGATTTTGCCACGGTAAACTGGTAAGAGGTTTTCTTCCATGTATTTTTTAGTGGGTTCTACTATCAAATCTTTGGCAAGGGCAAGACCTCCAAACAAAAATACTGCCTCGGGAGAGAGTATTGTGGCAAGGTCGGCTAATTTTTTGCCGAGAATTTCTGCCGTAAAGTCAAATGCCTTTAATGCTATTTGGTCGCCTTGTTTTGCAAAATCGTAAATGTCTTTGCTGGTGAGAGTTTCAAAAGGAATTGAACGCATTTTTGATTCGTCGCGATAGGTGGCAAGTAATTCAAATACAGTGCGTTTTATGCCCGTAGCTGAACAATAGGTTTCTAAGCAACCGCGACGTCCGCAGCCACATACGCGACCGTTTTCGATGGCAATGCAGTGTCCATATTCGCCGGCAAAACCGTCGGCACCATATATTAATTGTCCGTTGGCAACAATGCCACTGCCCAGACCCGTGCCAAGGGTTATCATTACAAAGTTTTTCATTCCTTTGGCACCGCCGTAAACCATTTCGCCAATGGTTGCAGCTTTAGCATCGTTGGTAACAATCACCTTGCACGAAAAATATTTATTGATTTCGTCGGCAAGATGCACCACACCTTTCCAAGGTAGGTTGGGTGCACATTCGATTGTGCCGTTGTAATAATTGCCGTTGGGAGCGCCAACGCCTATGCCTCTGAGTTCGAGACCGTCGCCTGCCTTCTTGAGAAGAGAGTTGATGGTGTCGGCAAGAGTCTTTACATAATCTTCTAAAACTGAGTGGCTTGAAGTGGGAAACGATGTTTCTGCCAATATTTTGGCGTTGTCGTCTACAATGCCTACAGCCGTGTTGGTGCCGCCAATGTCGATGCCTGCGGATACTTTTTGCATAATAATGTTTCTTTTTTTGGTTTTTATCACTAGTAAATATTGGCGTAAAGGTACAAATAATAATTTATTGGCATACCTTAAAATAGTTTTTTTTTTGACATCGCTGCAAAAAATCGGCATTGTATTTGTTTTATTAAAAAAAACGCTAACTTTGCGGCGTGGAAATCGCAAATGTTAATTTTTATCAAAAGTTGAAACATTGATGCGTATTTGCCGTAAAAGATAACATAAATTACAAACAAAATAATGTTAAACTAAAATTTTAAGGAGGACTGCCTATCGGAACAACACTACTCAAACTATAAACTTTACAACAATGAACTACAAAGAACTATCAGAACAAGAACTCATCGATCTCTTTATCTCGGGAGATGAGACATGTATCAAGGAATTGTTCCGCCGCCATAAGAGCCGCGTGTATACATACATAATGCTGATTGTAAAAGACCGCGAATTGGCTGAGGACATCTTTCAAGAAACCTTCATAAAGGTTATCAAATCGCTCCGCAAAGGTCGTTATATGGACAAGGGTATATTCCTATCTTGGGTGATGAGAATAGCTCACAACTTGATTATCGACCATTACCGCAAATTAAAACACCTCAAAGTTACTTCAGCCGACCAAGGTGATGCCGACTTGTTTAATAGTCGCAAGTTTGCCGAAGGCAACATCGAAGACACTATGGTTCAAAACCGTATCGAGCAGGAGGTTCGTCAACTTATCAACCTTCTTCCCGACGACCAAAAAGAGGTTATTTTGCTAAGACATTACGGCGATATGAGTTTCAAAGAGATAGCAGATCTTACTAATGTAAGCATCAACACCGCTCTCGGTCGTATGCGCTACGCTCTTATCAACCTCAGAAAGATTATTGAGGAAAAGAAACTTTCGCTTACAGCATTTTAGATGATTATTGAAGATTTTTATTTTTGTTAATTTTTTGAGGGTTATAGCCGCGCTGAGAAGTGCGGCTTTTTTTTGTTAGTTTAATTTGTCGGGGAAAACTGTTACCATAAAAATTACCGATGCACCAAATAGCATAACACACACACCTGTAATTTTATTAATCCACATTATATGACGCGGACCTATTTTGTTGCGGAAAATATTTACCACCAATGCCAAAAATGCCCACCAAAGCACAGCTCCGATGATAACACCGAGCAAGAGAAATGATGTTTCGAGCGGAGGAGTTTCGTTGCTAATGGCTCCCGATGCGGTAAACAATATACCAAAGGAAAGAATGGTTAACGGATTTGATATCGTGAGTCCAAAACTCGCTGCAAAATCGCCCAATACTCTGGCTTTTGATGTGGTATTATTTAGTTTTTTGTTCTCTTTCCACTGTTTTACAGGATTTTTTCTAAAAATATTGAACCCTAAAGCTAACATCAAAATGCCGCCGATAATGCCGATTACCATGCGGTGATTAACAAAAAAATCGGAGATAAACGAAAGACTGAATCCTGTTACCACAGCGTAGAAAAAGTCGCCAAACGCTGAGCCTACGCCCATAAGGAAACCTTGCCAAAAACCTTTCTGAATAGTTTTCTGTACGCATAATATTGCAACTGCCCCTATGGGACAGGCGGCTAAAAAGCCAATGCTAATTCCTCGTGTAAATACTGTAGGATCCAATTTCGTATTATTTTATTTCGGGCGTCAAATATAATGAACTATTGAATGTAGTAAAAATATATCGTGTTATTTTTTTCTAAATAATACAAGAAAACGGGCAGAAATATTTCCGCCCGTTTTCAACTGTCATTTTATTTATAAAACTTTTGCTGTTTTTTATTTCTTGCCAACACCGCCCGGGCTACCTACGCGGATCATAGCACAACGGAAACCGAGGTCATCAGATGATTTGTCTTGCTGCAAGAATCTTCTTGTGCCGGGAACCATCCAGTATACGCGGTCTCTCCATCCACCACCTTTGTAAACTCTTACACGGTCGTTTACAAGAGATGTAATTTGGTTTTGAGCACCTGTGGTGTCGATTTTGTTGTGATACATACGCTCAGAACCTACGTCTGTTGCACCAGACTGACCAGCCCAATCGAGACGGTTGCTACTTGAACGAAGGTCACCGTCTTTGTAGTTGATGTTGTCAGCGGTTTGATAGTTGATGCGATCGTTGCTCTCTTCGGGAGTCATATTGCGGTAGATGATACGTCCTGTTACTTCGTCGAGCTCGTATTCGTTGTCTTCGTTTTTAACGGGAACTTGGAACACGTTACCACGGAAGGGGTTGAACTCGTCTAAGTCGAGGTTTGTGCAAGCACGGTAAACGTCGAGAACCCATTCGTTAACGTTACCAGCCATACAGTATAGACCGTAATCGTTTGGCCAGTAGCTGTCAACAGGAGCTGTAGGAGCGGCGTTGTCGTTGAGGTATCCTGCTACACCCATAAGGTCGCCTCGTCCACGCTGCATATTGGCACGGAAAAGACCGCGGTTGGCTTTTTCGTCGTTACGAACATAGTGTCCGTTCCAAGGATAAAGACGTTGGTTAACGATACGTTCGGGTGATGTAGCAGAGTTGCCGATGAGGGCGAGTGCTGCATATTCCCATTCAGCCTCGGTGGGCAAACGGTAGGAGGGAAGCATAATACCGTCCTCCATTGTAGCGTGACGTTCACCGTCGGGCGAGTTGGGACTCTTGATGTTGTTTTTAACTGTACCGATGTATTTGCCGGCTACGTAAGCTTCAGAGTTGAAGTTGTTGGCGCCTTTTTGCTCGGGGTCGTATTCGAGAATACCGTAGTCGATAAGGGCTTTCTCGTTAACGCGGTCGGTACGCCAAATGCAGTATTCGTTTGCTTGTTCCCAAGTAACACCTACTACGGGATAATCGTTGTAGGCAGGGTGACGGAAGTAGAACTGAACATACGGTTCGTTGTATGCCAAACGTCTACGCCAGCACAAAGTGTCGGGTACTGCCTTGTTGTAGAGCTCGGGGGTCTCGTCGTAAAATACGCGGTATACCCAGTAGAGGTATTCGCGGTAGTCGAGGTTGCTAACTTCGGTTTCGTCCATGTAGTACGACGAAACTGTTACGCGACGCCTCATACTGTTCCAGTCGCTCATAATGTCTTGCTCGGCGCTACCCATGGTAAATGTACCGCCTTCGATCAGTACCAAACCCGGTCCTGCTTCCTGCTCAACATATTCAGCAACTTCGAAACCGCCCATCTTGGGGTCGTTGTAGCCCCATCCGGTCTTGCCGGACGAGCCGCTGCGCAGCGCTACTTTGGGTCCGCACGATGATAGTACGGTTGCTCCTGCGAGTATGCCTGCCAGCATTATTATCTTCAATTGCACTTTCATATTACAAGAGTTTTTTACTAAATTATACTACAAATATAACTAAAATGCCGGACAAATTATTGTTTCACGCCGGTTATTTTTTTTGCCGTCGTTTAATTTGTATTTTACGGCTATCTCATGCGAGCCGTAAGTGCTTTTGGTTATGGCTGATAGGTCGAAATCGTGTCCGTATCCTATTTGTATATGCTTTATTGTGGTGCCTATTGTGGCAATTAATGTATGCTGTTTGTTGTCGTTGGTTTGTATTCGGTACGAAATACCTCCCATTACTGGTGTGTTGTCGATGTATACGCCTGCCTGAATGGTATTTATGTCGTTTTGTCGTCGATACATTAGGCTTGGAATAAGGCATGGTGTGCCGTCTTCTATTTTTTTAACACCTTTTACCAATGATATTTTATGGTTGGCAAATACCGTAAATACAGTAGGAACAACGTCGTCGCCCTCAATTTTGAATTTGGCAATATTAAATGCCGCTACGCCTACTGCAGTGTGCGGTGTGCATAGAGCCAAAGCCGCTGATGCTGATGCTGTGCTCGGCGGTGTGTAATCTATTGAGGGTTGGTTGCTATTGACACTGCCGTTGAGCGGGTCGAGCATGCTGTAATATACGAGTTCGTTTTGCTTTAGGTTGCCGATGGAATATGAACCTTCGATGGCAGCACTGCATTTGAGGTTTCGGGCAATGGTAACGGCATTGGCGTATGATGCCGAAAAATGATGACGCCGAAATGCTCCACCGGCTGTGCCGTATGCTCTAACTCCCACGCCGCAACGTCCGAGGTTTTGAAGATATGAGGCACAATATGTTTTGTAGCCTCCGTCGGCTGTTGGAAATTGATGACGAAGTATCATTGATATTTCGCTATTGCTGGGAATAGCTGATAATGCAGGATTGAGCGACAACTTGTCGGCATAATATTGCGAAAAATATATGCTTTGTGCATTGATTGTTAATACGGTAAAAATCAGCGCAATGGTAGTAATCAGTGTTTTCATGTAGTCAGTTTATTGAGTAACGCTTGTTTCGGTGCAAAAATTATTTATGCCGAATTCTTTTGCTACAGCATCGAGTATTGATTGAAAAAACTGATTGAAATCGTTGCCTATTGCATCGTAGTTTTGATTGAGAGTGTCGATGGTTTCGTCTGTTTTGGCAGGAAACGATGTTTTGCCTTCCATTATCTTGAATGCAGCTGCTACACCTTTTATATTATAGTAACTTTTTAGACGGTTGCTTATTATAAGGTGAGGAATCAACGGCTGAAGATTTTTGGGCAGTATATCGTAATACCTAATGCAACTGCTGTAAAAATTTTGTGCAAAAAGATCGAGATCTATTTTGGAATAATTATTCCAATCTTTTGCTAAAAAATGGTCGTAGATAACGTCAACAGCCACACCCGCATATTTTCCCAGCACGGGACGAAACAGCGCAATGCTTCTTGCGGCGATAGGATGGCTGTCGGTGTAGCTGTCGATAAAACGGTGCAACCTTATTCCCAGAGCCATTTCGGGTGGGTATTTGGCGTTTACCGATATCATGCTTCCCTTGACCCAGTCGCCAACAAAGTTGCCTACCTGAGTAAGCGCATTGCTGCCAGATAAAAATATGTGGGCAAGAAAGTTCATTCAAAGGTCTGTTTTGGTTTATAACGTATAAATACAAAATCTATTCCCTTCTTAATGCGTTGAGCGGGTCAATTTTTGCTGCTTTGTGAGCCGGATAAATTGATGCCGCAATGGTGGTGCATACTGCAATGGCTATCGACAGGAGTGCTAATTGCCACGAAAATACGAAAAAGTCGTTTTGTGTGCTAATGATGTTTGCCAATTGGTTGCGTACCAGCGATGATGCTGATTTTGCCGCCCAATATCCTGCAAATGAGCCAAAAATACCTCCTATGGCACCGGTGATAGACGATTCGATGTAAAAAATGAGTTTGATCTGCCATTGTGTAGCTCCGATGGCTTTCATTATGCCTATCTCTTTTCTTCGTTCGTATATTGCCATGGTCATTGTGTTGATTATGCCAAATACCGAAACCATTATGGCTATTATGCCAATGGCGGCAAGAAGCATATCAATGAGCATAAATATTTTTTCGATGTCTTCGAGTTTGTCGCCTACCGAAAATACTACAAAGCCCATCTCCTCTATTTTGTTTTTTACTGTTTTTAACTCTTTGAAATTGTATACTTTAACGTATACCGAGTTGTATTGGTAAAGGTCGTTGTCGATGCCGTGCGATATGTCGTAAATTAGTTTTACATCTACCGAAGGAATTCTTTCACAAGTGGTGGAAGGCAAGAAAAATCCGCCCGAGAGCATTCCGGCAGTGAGGGTATTGTTTTCGGTGATGCCCACTATTTGCAATATTGTGGTATCGTTTTTAACAGGTATTTCGGGTGTGTTGAGGTCCATTTTTGACGGGTCGAACACTTTGGTGACGATTTGGATGTTGTGATTGATGATAGAATCGGCAGGAAGGGTGATGCCTCCGCTTACTTTGCCAAAATCGCCGTCGCCCTCGATTTTTATTCCAAGTTTAAACAATGCCGACTTGCTAATCACTATGCTTTGTTCGTTGTCTTTGGTGTAAAAATGTCCGTAAGCCATATTGTCAAACGGCTTGAATGTGCCCATCAGAGCGGGAACCGATTTCATATTGGCTTTGGTGCTGCGACCGTTGAATATTACTTCGGCGTATTTGATGATTTCCGGAAAAACTACTGTTACCTGAGGAATTTTTTCAAATTCTATCACAGCCGAGTCGTTGAGCGGAACAATTTGTTCATTGTAAATGGCGTTGCCGAGCGAACCGTAGTTTGAATAGTCGGCATCGCGGCGGCTAACTGTCATGCCGGTAAATATGTCGTTGCTTACCAGCGTGTTTGAAATATTTTGGCTGATGCCTTGTCCTATCGACACCATTGAACTGAGCGAGCCTATGCCGATAGCCACTCCGATGATGGTTACAGCGGTTCGAAACTTGTTCTGGGTCATATTGTTGACCGCGAGCGATATGATGTCTGAAAATTTCATTGTCGGACGTTTGTGGTGGTTTTGATAATTTCGCCGTCTGATAAGAGAATCGTTTTGTGCGATACTCTGTAAGCGGTTTCTTTGTCGTGAGTTACCATTACTATGGTGATATTGTGCTTGCTGTTAAACATCTGCAAAAGCGCCATAATGTCGGCAGATGTGGACGTGTCAAGGTTGCCGGTGGGTTCGTCGGCAAGTATTATTTTGGGTTTGTTGGCAAGTGCGCGGGCTATTGCCACACGTTGAGCTTCGCCGCCCGAAAGTTCTGAAGGATAGTGCAATGCGCGTTTGTAAAGTCCCATGTTGTATAGTAGTTCGCAGGCACGAGTTTCACGAAGTCGTTTTGGATAACCGCTAAACATGAGTGGCAGTTTTACATTGTCGATAGCTGTGCGCCACGGTATTAGGTTAAACGATTGAAATATCATACCTACAGTAAAAGTGCGGTAGCGAGCCAAGCGTCGTTCGTTCATTTTCAATATGTTGCTGCCTTCGAATAGCACTTCGCCATCGGCACACGTGTCCATTCCGCCCAAAATATTGAGCAGAGTGGATTTGCCAGATCCCGATTTGCCTACAATTGACACAAATTCGCCTTCTTCGATGTCGAAATTTATGTCGCGCAGTGCGAAAATTTTGTTCTCTCCTTTCTTGTAAGTTTTAGAAAGTTTTTCTATTTTTATTAGTACCAATTTTTTTGCTATTTTTACACCGTAAAATTACGAAAATTTTGTAACTTGTGATGCAAAAAAATATTAATTAATATGCAGTTTAAAGATTATTACAAAATATTGGAGGTAGACAAGAATGCTACTGCCGATCAAATAAAGAAAGCTTACCGCCGTTTGGCAATGACTTATCACCCCGACCGTAATCCGGGAGATGCCTCTGCCGAAGAAAAATTTAAGGAGATCAACGAGGCTTATGATGTGCTGAGCGATGCCGAAAAGCGCAAAAAATTTGACCTTATGGCGGATGGTAAGGAAAATACCGAGGACTTTTACACCCGTTCGTCGCAAAAAACAACTTCGCATACCGATGATAGTTGGTTTTCAAGAGCGTCGAAAGGTGGATATTCGGAATTTTTCAACAACTTTTTTCGCAACAGTTCATTTTTCAAGGGCGACAACTTTACGGGCAAAATCACAATTTCGCTCGAGGAGGCTTATAAAGGTTCTACGCGCATTATCAAGGTGCTCGGCAAAGAGTTGCGCATAAAAATTAAACCCGGTATTCAAGACGATACTTTGTTAAAAATTCCCGAACAAGGCTATCCCGGCGTGGCAGGCGGACGAAATGGCGACCTTTATGTGCGTGTGGGCGTTGACAATAAGAGTCCGCTATTTATTCGTCGCGGCGATGAGTTGTTTTCGGAGGTTTATGTTGATATTTATACCGTTATGTTGGGTGGATATATTATGATTTCTACTTTTAGCGGTAATATCAAGATTGCCGTTCCCGCCGGAGTAGAATATGGCAAACAGTTGAGAATCAAAGGTAAAGGTATGCCTGTATACAATACTCCCGGAGCTTTTGGCGACCTTTTTGTGAAAATAAAATACTCGCTGCCTAAAAATATTACCGACAAGGAGCGTGCTCTTATAGAGCAACTTCGCGAGATGCGTACTAATTATGTTAAAGGCAGTTGATTTTAGATGCAAATGTGTATATTTGCAAAAATTTTTTTACGATACAACTATGAAAAATATTAGAATTATAGCACTGCTGATATTGGCATTGTCGGCTCAGACAACGTTTGCGCAGTTTGAAGATTTTGAAGACGAGGAAAAATCAACCGTTAAGGTAAACACCGACGGCACTCGCAAAACCGACCGTTCTTTTATGGATAAATATGCCTTTGGCGGCAGTTTTGGCTTTGGTTTCTCGTCGCAATTTGGGTATATTGAACTTGTTCCGTTTTTCGGCTATCGATTTAATAATTATGTAACCGCCGGAGTAACTGCTACTTATATGTACTCGTATTATAGCACAAGCTGGAGTTACGAAGCGTTTGACAGTTCGGTATATGGCGGAGGCGTTTTTACAGATGTTTATCCGTTTAAGTTTCTTGTAGTTCACGCCGAAGCACAAGTGCTCAATTTCGACAATATTTCCGATGGTTACACTCTTAACTTTGACAACGGTCGTGAATGGGACGTGCCTTTGATCGTAGGTTTGGGTTACCACCAAAGTTTCAACGAGCGTTGCGGCATCAACTATATGTTGTTGTTTAATATAAACGATTCCAATAAGTTGCGCTACAACGTTTACTCTAATCCTATCGTTAGGATTACCTTTGTATTTTAGAAGAATTCTACGTCGTTGTCGTCGTCGGTGCCTTCGGGTGTGAGTCCGTCGTTGAGGTCGGGTGTTTCCTCGTTGAGTGCCTGACGGTGTACAATGCGTTCTGTTTCCATAGTGTAACGGTCTTCGAGACTCTTGAGGTTTTCAGCCTTATTGTGACGTAGCACGTTGATAGTATCGCTGTCGAGTTTGGCGTATATGCTGTTGAGTTGAGTTACAATTTCGAGCATAATCTTTTCGAAGAAATCGTAGTATTTAACCTGCTCAACCGACGACTTGATTTCGCTCGAGAGATTGAGACTGAGTTTTGAGTTTTCGATAAGTACGGTTTCGATTTTTTCGTTGTGCTCGGCTATTGATTCGAGTATGCCTGCAATCTTAGCCGACAATTCTTTTAGATTGTCGTTGATTTGATTGCCGTCTTCCTCGTGATTGATTTCCTGAAGTTTTTTGCTGATGTTCTGAGCCTGACGGAAGAATAGTGTTACATCGTTGAGGTTTTCAGAGATGGTGTCGGTGAGTGATTTGATCTCCTCGATGATGCGGTTGATGCCGCGTTCGTCGTTTTGGTTGGTGAAATTGCCAAGTACCTCCTTGATTTTGCCTTCCAACGACACGTGAACGGTTTGAATTTCGTTTATTTTGTCGTTTTTCTCCTCGATGGTCTGGCTTATGGTGTTGATTTCGTTGCCAAAATCTTCGTTGGCTGCAATAAGGCGTTTAAGTACCGAAGTGGTGCCTTTAAGATGGTCTTCAACATCTTTGAAGTAGCAATCGGTGAGGTCGTTGTTGCCCACAAATTCGTTGCTGAGCTGCGAAATCACGCTCATATCTTCGCTGATATCCCAGAATTTGCGCATAATAACGGCAAATGCTTTTTGGTATTCTTTGTTGGTGTTGATAAGTTGTGCCACCTGAATACCAGCAATGTCGCGTATTTGTAGAAACTGTTGTGCCGATTCTGAAAGGTCCATTTTGCCGTCGCTTCCGGTTTTGATGTCCATAGCGGCAAGTTCCTTGATGATATTTTTGTGGGTAGCCTGCACGTGTTCCATTTTTTGACGAATAATGTCGTGGTATTGCAGGTTGGTAATTATCTTGTTAACGCTGTCGAAATAGTTTTGAGTGCGTTTGGTGAGTTCGGGAAGTTTCTGTGCAGCAACAGCTTGCTTGTTTTTGAGCATAATAATGCTGTCGTTGATTTGTCCCGTTACTCGGTCGATGTCGAGAATATTTTTTTTGCGTATTTCGATTAACTTGCCCGACGAAAGGCGCGTAACGTTTTTTACCATCAACATCGATTCTGAAATTTTGGGAAGAATAATTTTCAACTTGTTGATTTCGTCGGTGATGCTGTCGATAAGGTCACTCACTTTTTTGATGTTCTCGCTTTCGGAGTAAGCCACGTTGAGTTTGAGGTTTACAAGCAAGAAGTTGAGTGTAAGTATGTTGAGGTTGAAGTTCTTTAACGGCACAAACACAAGATTGAGCGCGGTGTGCATTTTTTCAAGTCCGCGTATGCTCTTTAAAATCTTGTTTTTGAGCATATTAATCTTGTTGTTGAGCGAATCTTGCAAGCCGAGCAACTCGTCGAAAAATTTTTCGTGAGCATCGCCGGCTATTATGTCGTATATTTGTTCGGTTTGACCCGAAATTACTTTTGCGTCTTTGTAAAACTTTTTGAGATAGTTGTTGAGAGATAGAAAATCTTCGGCAGAACATTCGTTCAATGCAGTGATTTTTACGTCGATATCCGAAAATACCAGTATTATCTCCTTTATAGATTTTTGCGATTTTTCGTCGGTTATATTTTCCATTTGCATCGTTTTTTTAATTCATTTCTACAAATATACGGAAAAATTTACAAAGTGTATGCTTTTTTCCAAAATTTTTTAATGCAAAAAAAATACCAATCCTATTCTTGTTCCGCAGTGCTTTCTATAAGATAACTATTTCGATCTGACGATGAGCGTGCTACCAATTCGGCAGTAAAACCAGTTAAAAATAGCTGTGTGCCGAATATTATGGTCAAAAGTCCAAAGTAAAACAGCGGACGGTCGGTCATTTGATATTGGTTCCACGCAAATTTTGCTATACTTAAATAGGTGAGAATGCCAAAGCCGATGAGGAAACTTAGTGAACCTAACAATCCAAAAAAGTGCATGGGACTTTTGCCAAATTTGCTTACTATGCTAACCGTTAATAAATCAAGATAACCGTTTACAAAGCGTTCAAGACCAAATTTTGTAACGCCGTATTTGCGTTTGCGGTGCTGAACCACTTTTTCGCCAATGCGACGGAAACCGGCTTGTTTTGCCAATACAGGTATGTAGCGGTGCATTTCGCCGTAAACTTCGATACTTTTTACCACGGTGTTGCGATAGGCTTTGAGTCCGCAGTTGAAGTCGTGAAGTTTGATGCCCGTAACCAAGCGTGCTGTAAAATTGAAAAATTTGCTCGGAACTGTCTTGCTGATAGGGTCGTAACGTTTTTTCTTCCAACCAGATACTACGTCAAATTTTTCTTCTTTTACCATGCGGTAGAGTTCGGGAATTTCGTCGGGACTATCTTGCATATCGGCGTCCATGGTTATTACCACATCGCCCTGAGCTTTTTTGAATCCTGTGTTGAGAGCGGCAGATTTGCCATAGTTGCGACGAAATTTTATGCCTTTTATATGACTGTCGGTAGAAGACATTTTCTCTATGATTTCCCACGAGGTATCGGTGCTGCCGTCGTCTACCATTATAACTTCGTAGCTAAAATTGTTTTCGTTCATTACGCGGGTAATCCACTCGCGGAGTTCGGGTAAAGATTCGTCTTCGTTGTATACGGGTACTATAACTGAAATGTCCATTTTAAGTTACTTCTTTTGAAATTGTGAAATCCAAGCGCTGAATAGTGAAAACAGCGCGATAATAAACAAGTTGTATGTAAAATACGAGATTATCGTGATAGGAATTTTTAATGCTTCAATGATACCAGCTGCATTTTGTAAGTCTTGCTCAGAAAAGGCTTTCATCTGTTTCATCATCTCCATCGACTGTTCTGTGATAGTGTCTAAGGCGCTTGTATGAACAAATTTGAGGTCAACAACCAAATAGAGTGATGCAATTATTGTTGCACCAATGCCACACACTATGCCGTATAATGTAAGTTGCATAAACGGAGTAGGGTCAGGTTTCCTGAATGCCGACCATACTTTTTGACCAAAAAGGATTCCTGACGACAAGGCTATGTATACTATTATTCCCCCGAATGATATTTGTTTGGTAATCAGTTCGGTAATGAACATAGCTAATGTCATTCCAATTCCAGTGTATGCGCCGTAGGTAAGTGCGTGACGGAGAAAGTCTATTTTTGCCGGTTTCTGCATTATGTTTTGAATGTTTCAGTGCGCAAAATTATAAAAATATCGAAAAATATCACTATCTTTACACCGAAATAACCAACATAAGCAAATTATGGCAAAATTGTTAAAATATATTCCGTCGCTCTTGTCGGTATTGGCTGTGGTAGCCATTGTGTTGCCCACCGGTTGCGGATTTATGGGCGCGGGTAGGAGTGGACAAATGAAGGATTCGCTCCAAAATGATAGTGCGGCTCGAGCACAAAAATTGTTAGAAATAGATACTTGTACAGCATATTTCCGCCGTCATACGTGGGCAGACAAAAAACACAATATCACTTTTGACCGTATTGAAATTCTCTCGGATAGTGCAGCTATTGAATATGCCGCCACTCGACACGGTTTTGAGGGGCGTAAGCATATCATTATAAATTTGGAACCTACCACAGCCACAATGGCGGTGACTGATACTACAGAAATATGGATTGTAAACCCTGCTTTTAGATCAGGCAAGTCAAAAACCCATTATATTCAAGGTAAAGTGGGCGATGTGTCTGATTTTGAGTATAATACCATTATCAAACTTGCCACACAGGGTAAAATAATTCTTTATCTTCAACAACTCGATATTGAACTATGAAACCGCTCCTACGCTGTAAATATCATCGATAAGAGCGGCGTATTTTTCGGTAACGGCTTTGCGTTTAAGTTTTTGGGTTTGAGATAGTTCGCCGGTTTCTGCACTCCAAACATCGGGTACAAGACGATAACGCTTAACCTCTTCGTGCTTGCCGTTGAGTTTGTTGATGCGTTTTACCTCGCTGTCGATAAGGGCAACAACTGTGGGGTTGGAGATTATCTCTTCGTTTGAAGCGAATTTTACGCCCGACTGAGCCATATAAGCCGCAAGTTCCTCAAAATTAGGCGAAATCACTGCGCTTGCAAATTTTTGGTTTTCGCCCACAATCATTATTTGCGAAATGTATTTTGATTCTTTAAACTTGCCTTCAAGCATTTGAGGAGCAATATATTTGCCGCCTGAGGTTTTGAAAACGTCTTTTTTGCGGTCGGTGATGTGGAGGCAGTTGCCCGCCGAAATGTAGCCGATGTCGCCGGTGCGGAAATATCCGTCTTCGGTAAACACTTGTGCGGTGAGTTCGGGGTTTTTGTAATAGCCTTTCATCACGTTGGGACCCTTTACAAGTATCTCGCCGTCCTCGTCGGTCTTAACATCCTCGTTGCTTACGATAGGACCAACCGATGTGAACTTGTGTCCGCCTTTACCGGGAACAGAGTGCGCAATAATGGGCGATGTTTCGGTAAGTCCGTATCCCTCTTGCACTTTGATGCCCGCAGCCCAAAGCAGACGGCTGAGCGAGATAGGTAATGCAGCACCGCCGCAGCCAAAGAATTTCATCTCGCCACCAAAATAGTATTTGCGCCAACGACGATAGACAAACGCATCGTAAACACGGTTCATTATGTTGTAAATTAAACCGTTAGCGTTGTAGTGCTCAAAACGGTAGCCGGCTTCTACTGCGCGGTCGAACATTTTTTTGCGCCATCCTGTAAGTTTTGCGCCCTCTTTCATAATGTTCTCGATAATCTTTTCGGCAATACGCGGAACGGTGTTGCAACCGTTGGCGTGAATGTCGCAAATGTCGCGGACAATAGTTCCGAGGTTTTGCGCATAGTAGATTCCTATGCCGTTGTATTGGTACATATAGCAGAAACAGCGTTCGTAAACGTGGCAGAGGGGCAAAATCGAGATGATTTTGTCTTTGCCCTGCTCCAAAGCGCCGATAACGTTGCTTGCTGCGGTAAAGTTGCTTACAAAATTCTTGTGGGTGAGCATCACGCCTTTTGAAAGTCCTGTTGTGCCTGATGTGTAGATGATTGACACCACGTCGTCTTCGTTGACCGATGCTTTGATGTTTTCAAGTTCTTTTTGGTAATAAACCTTGCTTTTTTCGCCGAGAGCCAAAACTGTTTCCATATTCTCAACGCCTTCGACATCGGTAAATGAAAACACCTTTTCTATTGTTTTGATTTTTGGAACAACCGACGACATACGACGGTAAGCCGAAGCGTCTGCCACAAACACCATTTTGCACTCGCAGTGGTTGAAGATATATTCGTAATCATCGGCACCAATGGTTGGATATACAGGCACGTGAATAGCACCAGTTTGCGCAATTGCCATATCTACAAAGTTCCACTCGGGACGGTTGTTGGATACTGTAACCACAGTGTCGCCTTTTTTGATGCCGAGAGCCAACAGACCGTAACTCAATAGGTTAACCTTATTGCGATAATCGTTGTAACTATATGTGCGCCATCCGTTGCCCGAAACTTTGCAGGCAAGAGCGTCGTTGCGATTGTATTTTTCGCAGCAATAGTCCAAAATGTCGAATATTCTTTTTACGTCTGTCATGGTTTATTACTTTTTATAATTTTAGTTTTTGAAAAATCACTCGGTCGATTTTTTTTATTACGCTGCAAAGGTATTATTATTTTTCGAATTTGAAAAATATTTATTTCAAAAATTTTTCTTTAATTTATGTTAAATATTTTATTATTAGTTATTTATCTTGGTGTAAAATTATAAAGATTTTTAGAATATTAATTTTCTGCAAACAAAAGTCGAAATTTTTTAACGTACTATTTTGGACTTCAAAAATCTTTCGGTCGAAAAAATCGGAGTGTAAAATCCTATGCAAAATGTTTTTTTATACAAAAAAATACGATATTTTTGCAGTCGAAAGTGCATAAATATACACCTTATGAACAGCAAGCAAAACCGCATATCTATTATTAGTCAGATAATTGAGAGCGAAACAGTGCGCTCTCAAAACGACATAATCGATCGCCTTCGCGAACGTGGTATAACCCTTACACAAGCAAGCCTAAGTCGCTATCTCAAAGAGATTCAAGCCTCGCGCATACCCGACGGCAACAACGGATATATTTATAAAATTCCGCCCGAAACCGCCAAATCAACCGCCGTGCTCAGCAACGAAGTGGTTTCGGTAGAGTTTTCGGGTAACAATATGGCAGTGTTGAAAACCATTTCGGGTTATGCCAACGCTGTTTCGGCGCAAATAGATGCCAAAATGCTTCCTCCCATTGCCGGCACCATCTCTGGCGATGATACTATCCTTATCATCATCCGCGACGGGTTTTCAAAACGTCAGGTTAAGGAATATTTGGTAAAGGAATTTCAGTATATCAAGAATAAGTTTTTGAATGAATAGGAGCGAGGTAATCCTCTCTCCCGTTTTGATCATACATATATATAATGTGTATGATTTTTTTTGCTTCTTACTTTATTTGTTAATAAATGTTAAAACCTACTTTTTGGTAGAAAAATCTTTTAAAATAATTTGGATAGTATACTTTTTAGTTGTTATCTTTGCACCGTCAAAAGAAATGAAACCGACTTTTGACAGAGGTTCTTTGATGGATGGTTTTATGAGTATTGGTTTGAGTTAACAATTTGCCAAAAGGCGATATTGCCTTAATTAAAACCTTAAAGATATGAATAAAATCATTTTACAGGACTTTTTGTCCTACGTAGTTACTAACCTTAACGGTGTTTTTGTTGTTCCCCGTTCACACTCGTTTGACCCGGAAGACAGACACAAAGACCCGAAGGCAGTTTGCGCAAGGCACGAACTCGGAGAGGTAAGGAAGGTAGTAAAAACAGTTGTAAGGTCTTTGACCGTTGGCGACTTTGTTACTATCCAACCCGACTTGAAGAACAACCTCGGCGACCTTTACGTTTTTCGCAAAAGGTTCAAAGGGGTGATGCTTTACGTAAAACTTCAAATTAGTACACGAACCGGACAG
Organism: Bacteroidales bacterium; assembly: GCA_017962175.1. Classification (GTDB taxonomy): domain Bacteria; phylum Bacteroidota; class Bacteroidia; order Bacteroidales; family UBA3824; genus UBA3824. The sequence goes on from JAGCVU010000003.1 coordinate 62,564, forward strand.
GTTATCTGCCACTCGTTTCACGAGTGGACCAACAGGTAACCGAGCAGGTTTCAGGAGCGGTTATAGAAAACCGCTCCATTTTTTTTAACTTTTTAAAACTAACAAAAATGGAAAGCCCGTTTACCGGCGGAAAAGCCGAGTTGGTAATCTCAAAAGAGGTTTTTGAGTACCGCAAAGAAAAATTCACTTACTACAACATTCAGTACAAGTGTGTGGATACAGGCGAGTTTTTTGCCCCGTTAGAAATCGAAAACTCCAACCTTTTGCAGGTGTACAACCAATACCGCGCTCTGCACGGTATTCCCTTCCCCGACGAAATTACCGCAATTAGAAAACGTTACGGACTTTCGCGCCCTCAGATGTCAAAAATCCTTGGTTTTGGCGAGCATCAACTTAAACGCTACGAAGACGACGGCGAAGTGCCGAGCGAAAGCAACGGAAAAACCCTTTCGGCTATCAAAAACCCGAAAGTTTTTGAAGTCTACTTGCTCAACGCTAAAAACCAACTTACTACCAAAGAGTTTGATAATATTCTATCAAACCTCAAACACGTAACCAATTACGATACTACTATATATAAAAGTGTTGTCCGCAGCAAGCAAAACGGCTTGGGCGAACTTAATGCCCAAAAGGCTGTGCAAGCGGCTGAGTATGTTATCGACCGTGGACAATCGGTATCTGCCCAAAAACTCAATGCCACGCTTTTGTATGCCGATATGCTTGCCTACGCTGTTAGCGCCAAGTCGATTACGGGGTTGCTCTATCAAAAAAATGTCCGCAACAATATCGACCCTCACAACTTTTTTGACTTTTACAGAGCCATTCCCGAAGTTGATTTTGCCTTAGACAGCAACGGCAGAATTACCCTCTCGCTCAATTCTATCCAAATATTTTTTGAGGAACTCACCAAAAAAGAGACTGAAATTTTGGATTATGTGCTATCCATCTTTAACGATATGGACGAAACCGCAATTTCTGAAAAAATCAAAAACGATTTTGCCAATATCAAGCCTGATAATTTCGACTTTGATATTGCTTTTTCGCTTGACTTAGTAAAAAACTTTTTGTAAATTTGAAAACAACATTAAAACTAAACTATTATGGCAGATTTCATTTTCGACAACATTGATGCAGACAAAAGCAGACGCTACATTTACGGTACTTATATCGAAATGGCGTTTCATAATTTTTTCATCACCCTCCAACATATTTATAAATGTGTCAAAGGTGTTTATCCTCCTCTTCAAGACGAAGATTTTGGCAAAGACGAAAACACCGAGTTTATCTTCGATGATTTTAAACAGGCCGAAGAAAAAGAACGTCTTAAATTGCTGTTGAATAAGCACTTCCCCTTTTTAAGAGTAATTGAAGACGATTTTAACGAATCCAACAAAATAGACATTATCAAAAAGTTTTTGGAGTTCTTAAAAGTGCTTCGCAATGCGGCTGAGCACGATGTAAAGATTACAAAAGATCTTTATGCCAACAATAAAGCCGATATTTTGCGATGGTTGCGAACCGATATTGGTAGTGGCAAAGATGTTAAAAAACGCGGTATCACTATCGCCGCCAAAAAAGAGATGAAAGACCGTTTCTTTTTAACCAAAGAGCCTAAGTCTGTGTTCTATTTTATGAACAACTGCGTGTCTCAAAATGGCGAAGTTACCTTCCGTAGTTTTTTGATATTTGTGTCTCTCTTTTTGGAGGGAAAATATGCCTACCAATTTATCACTAATAGCGAGTTAAAATCTAATTTCTTCTACAAAGATAAGACTAAACAATATGATTTTAAGAAGGATGATTTTGTAAACCTCTATCGTGCACTGTCGATTTACAACATCAATCTTCCCGCTGTTAAATACGATGCGCAGTTCGACAAAACCAATATTCTTGGATTAGACATTATCAACGAACTTCAAAAATGCCCTCACGAACTATTTGAGCACATTAGCCTACAAGACCAAAACAGATTCAGAGTAAAAGGCAGCGACAATGCCGATTACCCCGAAGATATTCTTTTAAAACGTTTTCAAGACCGTTTTGCAACGCTTGTTTTGCGCTATATCGATACTCAAAAACTGTTTAAGGATATACGTTTTCAGGTGTCGCTCGGCAAATACCGTTTTAAATTTTACGATAAACAGTGCATCGATGCCGACAGTGCCGACCGTGTGCGCATTTTGCAAAAAGAATTAAAAACCTTTGGCCGCATAGACGATATGGAAGAAAAACGCCGCACTGAATGGGCTGACGTTCTTCGCCTTACCGATTTAGAAAACCAAGCCGTGGCAGATACTGCCGACACTGAGCCATATATTACCGACCAAATTACACGATACAATATTGATAAGCAAACGCCAAAAATTCCGCTTTGGTGGGATGGCGACTGCCCTCTGCCCATCACCAAAGATCAAGTAAAACAAGGTCAGAAGGTTGTTGCTCTCAACCCTAAGGCGTTTTTGTCGGTTTACGATTTGCCCGCAATGATGTTTCTTCATTTTTTGGGCGGCAACCCCGAAAAATTGATCAAAGAGTATTACAACAGTTACATACAGTTATTTGCCGACATCCGCGACGGCATCCTCACCCCCGATAATTATTCGGAATCAGATTTTGTTCAAAAATACAAAATCAAACTTTGCGATGTGCCAAAAGAGTTGCAAAACTATTTGCTACGCAAAAAGACTACTATGCCCGAACGTTTTCAAGGTGTGCCTTCGCGTTTGGTAAAAAAATCTCTGCTCGAAGATTTTAAAACTGACACCTTGGCTGCCATCAACAAAAAAATCGAGAAAGTTTTATCAGAACCGCAGAATTTAAAATCGGGCAAAATGGCAGATTACCTTGCCAAAAGCATCGTTAATTTGCTTAAAGACAATAAAATAAAAACCACAGGCAAAAATTACAGCGTTATGCAGGCTAACCTTGCCGTTTACGAAAGTTTCGACAAAATTAACCAAATGCTCACCCGCTCTAAAATTGCCGACAATCATCCGTTTTTGAAAAAAGTATTGGCTCGCTCGCCAAGAAAAACATTAGATTTTTATAAGTTTTATTTAAACGAAGAGAAAACATTTTTCTCTTCTAACGACAATTTCTCATATCTTAAAGTTTACAAATACCGCACAACCAAATACGACGAAAAAGGCGCAACATATTATAAAAGTCTTGCCAATCATTATATTTCAAACGGTTTTGTAGAACTTACAAACCATATTTTTGCCGATGAAATACGCGCCAAACTCTCGGGCAAAATAGCCGATATCGACGCTGCCGATACAAAATATAATATCGCATTTCTTATAAGCCGATATTACAAAGAGTCGCAACCGTTTTACTCTTTTAATCGCGAATACAAAATATCGCAACTCAACAAAAAAGAGGAGCCAAAAGAAAAAATCGATTTTTATATCCGCGAACAGAAAAACAACGAAAAAGCCATAAACCGTTACCGAGTTCAAGACAAAATCCTTTTTGAAATGGCTAAAACTCTTCTTAAAGAAAAGGATGATGCTACAAAAGCGCAAATCTGCGACATTGCCGAAATGACACTCTCTAACATTATGCCCGGCGACAATGTGTTTGACAAGCCGATGCAGAATTTTAGCGTAACAGTTATTCTCAATGGCAATCCTCTTACCATCACCGCCGACAATGCTATCAAGGTTAAAAACTATTCTACGGTGTTTAAAACCATATTCGACCGCCGTTTAGAAACTTTGGCAAACCTAATTACCACGCCGCAAGTAACGCTCCGCGATATTGAGGCTGAATTTGAGCAATACGACCGCGAAGCCTTGAAAATCAATAATTTGTTGTTTGATTTTATTGCTCAGTTTAATACAAAACGTTTTGCTAATAATAATGCCTTGCCTAATCCTTTAACATTAAAGGAGTATGCTTTTAGTGATATTAACGATAAGGCTCAGAGAAAACTTAAAAACAATCCTGTTCAATTAGAAACCTTTGATTATATCCGTGTTTTCCGCAATTGCTTTGCCCATTGGTCATATCCATCCGAAGATGCCCTATCTACAAGCAATGTAACGGTTACTAATCATCGTTTGAATACTCTTTGTGATAAAATGCGTAATCACAAGGATTTAGGTAAAAAGATTACTGATTTAAACAAAGATTTAGAAGCAGCATTAGGCAATAGCAATAATCTTATTGATGATATAATCAATTAAAATACAATTCTTTACCGAAAGTAGGTTGTGGAAACCTGCGTTTTGGTAGGGAATTACAACGATGATCTAGTTCATCAAGAATCTTATCAGTTGTGGAAACCTGCGTTTTGGTAGGGAATTACAACAACAATAAATCGGGCTTTAATGCAATGTCCGTTGTGGAAACCTGCGTTTTGGTAGGGAATTACAACAGAATACGCAATAACCATTCAAGAATTTAAGTTGTGGAAACCTGCGTTTTGGTAGGGAATTACAACTTAGAGGTTGAATCCGAAAATTCACAAAAGTTGTGGAAACCTGCGTTTTGGTAGGGAATTACAACTACAACTTTTTGTATGTACAATGCGTCGCAGTTGTGGAAACCTGCGTTTTGGTAGGGAATTACAACGGTATTCGAATTTAAAGTACTCCATTCTGGGTTGTGGAAACCTGCGTTTTGGTAGGGAATTACAACTAACATTATGGCACAACAAATTAATTTACAGTTGTGGAAACCTGCGTTTTGGTAGGGAATTACAACTCTTTTCGAGATTGGTTTAGTCCTTGACCTGTTGTGGAAACCTGCGTTTTGGTAGGGAAGTACTACGCTTTTTCTTTTTTCGCGGAACTTTTTTCTGTTGTGGAAACCTGCGTTTTGGTAGGGAATTACAACTTTTCACTTCTATAGAAACCTCATCTGGAAGTTGTGGAAACCTGCGTTTTGGTAGGGAATTACAACTTCCATTTGAGACAGTTGTCTACTGAAAAGTTGTGGAAACCTGCGTTTTGGTAGGGAATTACAACCGGAATGCTATAAATTTAAAGTTAGTAAAAGTTGTGGAAACCTGCGTTTTGGTAGGAAATTACAACGTTTAAAACACTTTCCAAAACCGCTTGGCGTTGTGGAAACCTGCGTTTTGGTAGGGAATTACAACTAAAATTTAATTGGTTTATAACTTTGTTTGGTTGTGGAAATCTGCGTTTTGGTAGGGAATTACAACTCAGGATCATTTGAAATTTATTTTGCTGATGTTGTGGAAACCTGCGTTTTGGTAGGGAATTACAACGAATTGCTACACACAAACCAGAAGGTCCAAGTTGTGGAAACCTGCGTTTTGGTAGGGAATTACAACGGATGTAATTTCTACATTATCAGATACTGCGTTGTGGAAACCTGCGTTTTGGTAGGGAATTACAACATATTATAAATTGAGATGATTTTGGAGAAATGGAAGGAACTAAAAAGAATCTGTGTTTTTTAAAAAAAAGTTTGGTGGTTATTAAAAAAAGCATTATTATTGCATATTAAAAGTTATTATTATGGCACATTATGCAGACATATTACAGGCGAACGTAAACGGTTTTACCAATAGTGAAATTGACGAATGGAGAAATGTTGTCGTTTCTAAACATTCTGATAATGCGGTAATTACTGCCGACGAAGATTTTGCCTTAGAAAATATGCCTTATACCCAATACAAAACCAAACGCCAGATGGTTGAGGAAGGCGAACGCCAGATAGCCGAGGGCAGGTGCGGTACTACCGACGACCTTGTTAGAATTTGTGAAGAACGTTTGAAGTTGATTGCACGATGAATATTATTTGGTCTGAACAGGCAATTGACGCTGTCGCCTCTACCAACGAATATATATTTAAGACTTTTGGCAAAACTGCAAGTGATAAGTTTATGAATAAAATTATCAAGGCAAGTGTTTGGTTAGAGTCAAATCCAAAAATAGGAAAAATAGAACAAGACTTGGATGATTTACCATCCACTTATCGCAGTTTTGTTGTTACCAAAATAAACAAAATCATTTACAGAATCAATGGCAATGATGTCTTTGTTTCTGTGTTTTGGGATTGCCGCCGCGATCCTGATTATTTGCGCAAGATTGTTAATTAATATCAGATACAATGAAACTTTGGGACAAAGGTTTTGATACCGCCGAATTTGTAAACACTTTTACTGTCGGCAAAGACCGCGAGATGGATCTTTATCTCGCCGAATATGATACGCTCGGCTGTATGGCTCACGCTCAGATGCTCTCTGAATGCGGTCTCCTGAGCAAGGACGACAATGCCAAACTGCAAGCCGAACTTAAAAACATTTACCGCACCGCTTGCGACGGCAAATTCACTATCGCCGACGATGTGGAGGACGTACATTCGCAAATTGAGTTTATCCTTACCGAAAAACTCGGCGACCCGGGCAAGCGTATTCACACCGCCCGCAGCCGCAACGACCAAGTGGTTACTGCCGTGCGTCTTTTCACCCGCGCCAAACTGCAAAAAATTATCGAAACCGTAAAAGGCGTTTTCGACACCTTTATATTATTAAGCGAAAAATACAAAAATGTGCTTCTGCC
>JAGCVU010000004.1 GCA_017962175.1 Bacteroidales bacterium
TCGTTTGATGATTTTTAGAGCGTCTGCCATCGACATTGCCTTTGATACGCAGTTGAAATAGCGGCACGAATCTTCAATCTTTTCAATTTTTTTCATAACGTCCATATTGAAAAGACCTTTCTTCTTTTTGGTGTCGATGCTTATTTCAAAGGGCATAATGCCGCCGATTTCTCTTTCAAAATATTTGAGGTCGGCGTAGATGCGGTTTTCCTGTGGAAGGTCGTCTACTATGTAACTCTCGTTCTTTAAGAGACTTAATCCCCAAGCGGCAAGACCAATTACTATTAATGTGCCCAAGTATACTGCCTTGCGATGGTTTTCTACAATGTTTACAAATTTATCAATAATCTTGTTAACTACCTTACCCTCAACGTGTTTGGTTTGACGTTCGTCGGGCGGTGCAAGGTAACTGAATATTGTGGGAACCATACATACCGAAAGACAGAACATAATGATAATGCCTATCGTAGCCACAAGTCCAAACTCCATAAGCATATTGTTGCCAGTGAAGAGGAATGTGCAGAAACCGATTGCTGTGGTGAGGTTGGTGAGGAATGTAGCCTTGCCCACGTCGGCAATTACGCGGTGAAGGGCAAGTTCGCGGTCTTGATGATCGCGGTATTCCACGTGATATTTGTTGAGCAGGTAAATCGTGTTTGGAATACCTATCACTATCAGCAGCGGCGGCAACATACCCGAAAGCATTGTGAGTTCGTAGCCTATCATAGCCATTGTTGCCAATGTCCACACTACGCCTGTGCCCACAATCAAGATGGCAAACAGTGTGGTTTTTACCGTGCGGAAAAATACCATAAAGATGATTGCCACAATAATGAGCGACAGAATGGCGAAAATTATCAACTCGTCGCGCACCATTGTCATCATTCGCTCGCGGGTGTAGGGCAAGCCAGAATAGCGCACCTTTATATTATACTTGGCAGAATATGCGTCAACATATTTTTCGATGCCTGTGATAAGTTCGGCGCGTTGCTTGGTGTTTACGATTTCGGGGTCGCAGGTGATGGCAAGCACGTAGCACGAATCGCCGTTGTAGAGCATCTGTTCGTAAAAACCAAAACGCTTTACTTCGGCAAACATACTGTCTAACTGCTGTTGTGTTTGTGGTTCTTCGGCAAAAATCTTGCGAATCTTAAACTTCTTTTCGGCGGTGTCTTTTTCCACGGTAACGGCATTGTTGTAGGCAAGCACACCGTCAACACCTGTAACAGTTTTGAGGCTGTCGCAAAGTGTGATTAGTCCGCGATACTTGTCTAATTGCACAAAATCGGGGTCTTCAAAGGCTACCACCGAAAGGGTGGCGTCTTCGCCAAACATCTCCTTAAATTCCAAATAGTTAAGATAAACGCTGTCTCTCTCGCTCATAAGGGGCGTGTAGGCGTATTTCATACGAAGTCCCTTCATCTGAAATGCCATAAACACGGTAACTATTCCTATTACCGTTAGCACCCATACTTTGTTTTTGAGAATAAATTTTGCTATCGAATCCCACATATCAGTTGTTATTATTAAATAATGTTAGTCGAGGTTTGAGATACCTGTGCCAATTTTTCTACCGTCCATAAAAATGTCGGCTGAGTATTCGCCCGGGTTGAGCACTTCGCGCGAAATTACGTAAACTGTGGCAGACTGTGCCTTGCCGTCGTAGTTAACCGATTTTTTTGCAGAATATGCAATCTCTTTGCCTTGATAGTTGAAGAAACTCGACGACTCGTTCATCAAAATATCGCCGTTAGGTTTGGCTAGGCGGATGTAGATGTCGCGGCTGCCCTTGGCTGTCATCTCGTTTTCGGCTATGGTAAAGTTGATTACAAATTTTTGCGCTTTTAGCACACGGTTGGTCTCCTTGTCGCGATCGTTGAGGGCGGTGAGTTTTATGCCCACGGCTTTGAGTGTTTCAGCCTGTTTTACACGACCTTGCAGAGAGTCTTTTTCGCCAGTGAGTTTGCGGTTTTCGCGAGTGGCGTTGTCGAGTTTGCCTGTAAGACGGTCGTTTTCGGCAATAAGTTCTTGATTTTTAGTGTTAAGACTATCGATTTGAACCACAAAACTACGCATAATAGAGCGCATTGTTTCAATCTGAGCCTTGTACTTTTTAAGACTGTCGCGGTTGGCGGCTTTGGTCTTTTTCAACTGTTCCATCAACTGAACCACTTCGGCGCGGTTTTGTTCAAGTTGTGCGCTGAGGGTGTCGTTGTTGATTTTCAGTTCGTCGTAACTCTTAACGATGAGTTCCATCTCGTGGTTGAGAGAGTCTTTTTCTACCACACCAGCCTCTATCTGATTGATGAGTTCGTTGGTGTGCTGTTTGGTGCTGTACATATTGATTAACAGAGCGATAATCACAACCGCTTCTGCAATTGCCACCCACATCATTACCTTGTTAGATGAGGTGTTTCCTGAGGTAATATTGTTCTCTTGCATAATTAATAGTTAATATATATAAAGTTGCGGCAAAAATACATTTAATTTGCTATTCAAAAAAATTAATTTTTCTAAACAAAATCATCGCCCAACGAGATTTTTACCTCGTTTACCACCTGTTTGATGTTTTGTTCGTCTTTGAGGGGCATTATGAGTATCATTCCGTCGCTCTCTGCCACGATGTAGTCTTTGAGACCGTCGATAACCATAATTTTGGCGTCGCTGCTGCTGACGATACATCCTGACGAGTTGCGCACAAAGATGTTTTTGCCCACCGACACATTGCCGTCGCGGTCGCGTTTTGAGTTTTCGTAGAGCGAGCCCCAAGTGCCGAGGTCGCTCCAAAGAAACTTGGCAGGGATAACATATACGTTGGGGTAATTTTCCATAATGCCGTAATCAATTGATATTGACGTACATTCTGGATAAATGCGGTTGATAAAGTCGCGCTCTTGCGGTGTGTTGTAGATGCCGAATCCGCTGTTGAACATTGTGTCGATTTCGGGCAAAAGTTGCTGAAATGCAAGCACTATGCTCTTAACGTTCCAAATAAAGATACCTGAGTTCCAATAAAACTCACGGCTCTCCAAAAACACCTTAGCCATCTCTAATTCAGGCTTTTCGGTAAAGGTCTTGACTTTGAGTACCTCTTTTTGTGTAGAGAGAGCCTCGTCGGCAGCCACATCAATTTGAATATATCCGTAGCCTGTTTCGGGACGTGTGGGCATTATGCCGAGTGTCAAAAGGCAGTCGGATTTTTTTGTAAAATTCAATCCTATATTAATAGTGTCAACAAATTGGGTTTGGTCGCCGATAAAATGGTCGCTTGGCGACACCACAATGTTGGCATCTGGGTTGATGTCCATAATTTTGTAGCACGCGTAGGCAATGCAGGGCGCGGTGTTGCGGCGGAGCGGTTCAAGAAGAATGTTCTCCTTACGAATGTCGGGAAGTTGCTCTTTTACAAGGTCTTCGTAAATTTCGCCAGTTACTACAAAAATATTTTCGGGGCGGCAGATTTTCAAAAACCTGTCCCAAGTTTGCTGTATAAGCGTGCGGCCAGTGCCGAGTATGTCTAAAAACTGTTTTGGATAATTGGTGCGGCTGCGGGGCCAAAAACGGCTTCCGATTCCGCCTGCCATTATCACGCAATAATTGTTGGAGTCAAGATTGTCCATTTTTTTTCTGTTTTATTTTTTGCAAAAGTAAGTCAAATAAATATTTATTGCAAACAATTTTTTAATCTAAAAAAAATGTATCTTTGCAGTCTCAAACAGAATTTAGATAAAATACAAACAATATGGCAGAAAACAAAGAATATAAAAGGATACTTGTTACATCGGCGTTGCCATACGCCAACGGTCCTATTCACATTGGACATATGGCGGGAGTGTACATTCCCTCAGATATTTACGTAAGATACCAACGTCAGCGCGGCCGCGATGTGATTCACGTTTGCGGTAGCGACGAACACGGCGTGGCTATCACTATGCGTGCCCGCAAGGAGGGTACTACTCCCAAGGCAATTATCGACAAATATCACGAACTCAACAAAAAGGCTTTTGAAGATTTTGGAATTAGTTTCGACATATATTCGCGCACAAGTTGCGACGTGCACACCGAAACCTCGCAAGAA
>JAGCVU010000060.1 GCA_017962175.1 Bacteroidales bacterium
CGACATTCTCCGTGCCGACACCAAAGGCGACGATGCCTCGTTGAAACGCACCCGTCAGCGTGTCCACATTATCAACGCCGTGGTGATGGGTGTGATTATCTATCTTTTTAAGGCGATAGGCAGCACCAGCGTGATTGAGGCTGTGTACGTGGTGGCAAGTTACACCTACGGACCATTGCTCGGATTGTATTTTTACGGACTATATTCAAAACGCCCAGTCCGCGACCGTCTTGTGCCGATTATCTGCATACTCTCGCCCCTTATCTGCCTTGTAATCAGTCTCAACAGCGAAGTTTGGTTCAACGGCTACAAAATGGGATATGAACTTTTGCTACTCAACGGCGCATTAACGGCGTTGGGATTGTGGATGAGTGGGATTGGGGTGAAGAAAACGAATAGTTGACATCTGATAAATAAAAACCGGACAAATCCAAATCCCTGTCTCGGATTTGCCCGCTAAGATGTTAAAGACTTGATGCTGTTTTATTTCGGCTGATAATAATTGGATAGACCTTCTAATTTTTTGATGTATTGCACATTATTTATTTGAAGATCAGAAAACCAATCTCCAACCTCCTTATGTACAGGTTGATACCAAGCGTATTTTGAAAAATGATCGCGCAATTGTTTTGAACCGAAATAGAAATTATTGCGGGCAAAAAAATAATTTCGCAAAATATTGAGGTCATCTTTGCACCATCCTCTTAGGTCTTCTTCGGTATAATCGCGAGTCGAACCGATTTCCCATAATTTCTCGAATTTATCTTCGTAAATGCCGTAGCCGCTGCCATCATTGTCATTGTTATTATTCTCGGTAGCGTAACCTGCATAAAAATCAGATGAGTACTTGAACCGTTTGGCTATGCTGAAAGCAACAAATACAATCAACAAACCTGCTACAACAAATATTGGTATTTTAAACTTTTGAAATTTCGTTTTAGAATATGTAGTTTGTTCTGAATTCGTTGAGGTTTCTTGCGTAGCAATTGGTTCTTTGGCGGTTGCCGAATGTTCAGGTTGTGGAGAGTTAATTAGGTTTACTGGCTCTGTTTTTGGAGTTTGAATCACTTCGAGTTCCTTATTGGCACTCTCCGGCTTAGCCGTTGCTGTTTGCACCTTTTTTGATAGTGTAACTTTTAAAACCGATGTTTCCGCAGGTTCAGAAGTGTTTTCTGGATTGACAGACGGAGTCGTATCCTCTTGTTTTTCAGGAGCGGCCTTCTCAGTAGGCTTATTTGTCCCTAATATTTTGGCTTTTTCCGATGCCAAATCGTCTTTGTTTAAAATACCCTCCTCATAGAGTTTTTGCAACTCCATAAGGCGGGCTATTTGCTGTTGTGTCATAGAGTTATGCGTTTAAGATTTTTTGTTTTTCTGCTTCAAATTCTTCCTGTGTTAATATTCCTGAATCAAGCAAGGATTTAATGTTTCGCAGTTTTTCAATTTTTGAATCACCGTTTTTGGACTCCGAATGTGCAACAGAAGAAGCAATATTAGCGGTTATTTCTCCATACTGCATATTTTGATTTGTTGCAACTTGACTTGCCAAATTGACGGTATTTTGAGCCAATTTGGAAGTTTCTTTTTGTAGTTTTTTATTTGCTTTTGCCAAATTAAAAGTATCAACTTGCGAACCAAGTGTAAACAAATCGATGAGACAGCCTATTAACAAAAAACCGCCTGTAAACAAATAAAAAATACCCATCCCCCATTTGTGGAGATAGAATTTATGTGCTCCAAAGATTCCTAAAAAAAACCAAAGGATGTACGCGATTAATTTTGATTTCATTTTTTCTTATTTTAATATGTTAATACTATGTTATTTAATCGTCATATCCAATTGAAACATTTACCTCCTGTCCCTCTTGTATCAGGATAACGGTTTTATCATAAACCGAGGCTTCGAAGTAGTAGCCACTTTTTTGAACTGCCTTTATCTCGTATGTTCCTAAATTAACAGTCCACGTAGTTTGATAGCCGCCAGGTATTTCTTTTTTGAAATTCCCATTAATATATATATTGTAGGGGTTTTTCGATTTATTGATAACGGTAAACTTGGCTTTTTTAACACGTTGATTATCTTGATCTATAAGGCGTTGTTCATTTTCAAAAAGTTTTTTTATCCATTCATCGGCATAACCACCAATTTTATCGTTAATGGAGTTGTATTTTGCAAACAATTGCTTTACTTGGGATGTATAATCTACATTACCACAACAAGATTCGTTAATGGCGCAAGTTATATCGCTGCAATTATCATACTGTGTTTTCAGTTTCTCAATCAATTCGTTTGCCGATGCTATCAAACTTTCCCATTCAGGATTAACAGAAACAATCTGTTTTTTCAGTTGATCGTATGGATAATTATGATTCTGCTCGGAAAAATCAGGAATAATGCTCAGAGATGAGTTTGGATTGTCTATTGGGTTGATATCAATGTTTTCCTGAGCCAAATTAATTATTGAATAACAATCAAGAACGTTCTTATTGATACTACTTAGTTTATTTTCTTTTGGCTTATTCCACTTAATACCTTCGCATCCATACAATGTAAAGTCTGTAAAAAAGTAGCGTACTATCAATGCTTGGTCTTCGTCTTGCATTTTGTTTAATTGGTCTTTCATATAATCCGATACAGCAGAAATCAAGTTTTGATTACCATCATCACCTAAATTGTCAATTGTTCTTTTCCAAGCATCTGTTGCCAACTGAGGGCCTTCTAATTTTATATCTACTTGGAACTTACGTTCTTTAAACTTTTTACTAACTTCTTCTGTATTACCAACTTTAAAACTTAAATCAACCATCTGATACCTTCCTTTCGCACCTAATTTCAGGTCTTGTGATGTAGAGGAACCGGTCTCATCTGAATTCAAAGTCAATTCTACAATAACCTTGGAGGCTTTCCCAATTCCTGACACGAAGTGAGTGCCGTATCTCATTTTAAAGGCATCATACTTACCTTCGTCCAATAGTTTTTGAGCCTCAGGAGTAAAAACAGGATCATCAGGATAGAAATAGTCACCAAAATCAATAGTTCCGATGAAAATCAATTTTTCCGTAGCACTATTATGAAAAGTTGTCTTTTTTTGGAGTTCTGATGCGCTCAAACTTGCCACATTTAAATATGATACAGTTCCTGACGCATTAGAACTTTCAAACATATTGTATTCATACTCATTCTTGGTGTAAAAAACTTTCACATCTGTTTTTGCTCCTGTCGTTCCTTGTTTTTTTAATAAACTTGCATCACGCGAGTCGCTTGTAAAACAAGGCCTTGTGGGGGCAAATGGATCTACGATATTGAGTCCCTTACCAGGTTCAATGGCTGCTTTTTGTCCGTCCATTTCGAAAAATGACGCATCGTAACTACTTCGACTCTGAGCATAACTATTAGCGCACAACAACGACATAATGCCGAACAACAAAAATTTACGTTTCATAATAATAAATTTAAATCGCTCCGTCTGCGGCTTGGACGGAAGTTGTTATTTATGTTTACTATAAAACGAAAGCGCAGACCGCATATACTTAAATGTATCCGCTTCTGAGGTTGTGAGAAAAGACCTTGGTGCAGAGATACATTTATAACGGTCTACGCCTATACGATAGGCGAAACCGTTATGCTAACTCCTGCACCTTTTTGAAACTTCTCACATTTCAGAAAGCAAGAAAAGCATAACGCTTTCGTAAAAATCTTACTATGTCGGATTCCGGGTATGTAGAGC
>JAGCVU010000061.1 GCA_017962175.1 Bacteroidales bacterium
AAACGAATGTCGAGGCCTTTCTTGAGTTTTATAACATCAGACATTTGTTAAGTATTAATAAAATTTTGAATTAAAAATTGTTCGGTTCAATGCAATAAACACTTCTCCAAAAAACGGTGCAAAGAAAATCAAACTCGCTGTGATTTGCGAATTTATTGAGTACGATTTTTGCGGAATTTTTAACATTTTTTTGGAACGCAGATTGATTTTTTTCTCGCACAGACGACACTGATTTACACAGCGGATTTAACTACGAAAAACGCGGAAACTTGGCGAACTTGACGGTTGCTTTTTTTACCACGGAAATCGCGGAACACACGGAATGGCCAACCTGAAGGTTGGCGAAACAAAAAAGGCCACCCGTCGGGCAGCCTTTTCTTGTATCTATCTTATTGATTTACTTTTTCAAATCAACTTTTATCTGCAGTTCGCAAATGTCTTATTCTAATAATTTGTCCCAAATCTTTGCTGCTATAGCGGCATATAGTTTGCAACGCTCTTGAATATCCTCTTTGGTGAAATCCGTATAAAATTTAAATGGGAAACCTTTTTGCGTGAAGAATTGTATAAATGAAGGGTTGTTTTGATATGTCCCTTCGCACAGCGAACGAGCAAGCAGATTTTCCTTGATATAATGGGGTAATTTATCTTTCGCAGGTAAATCGTTCAACGATTGGTTCACCCCATTAGGCAGAAGAATCAGGTCGCCTATAGTATTGCGGCAGTCATCGAAATCCGTCTTTTGCGAGAATATTGCGGTAAACCACTCATAATGGTCGCTCCATATGTGTTCGATTTCATAGGGCTTGCAATCAGGATTCTTCAGATACTTCACAATATTGTTGCCCATACCGCTCTGTTCTTCAATATACGAGGTGAGCCGTGCCAAGAAGTATTTGATAAAGTTTTTGTTTTGCCCGTGCATTCTGAAACGAGGCAAAATCTCGTTGAAATCGGCTATATCTTCTGTATTGGCGAGCAAGTTGTTTTTTAATTCGTCAAGATTGTTCCCCCTAATGCATTTAACGAGATTGCACATAGTATATCGTTGAGAATTAGCACTGAACAAACGATAATTGGTTGCTCTACGGACTACAAAATTGTCAAGAAATCTCGCCACCAGTTCTATTTTTTTGTTGCAGATTTCATCACTATCAGTTTCAACCAATGGGGCAAGATATAATGGGTAACTTAATGAGGGGGCTATACCCCAATGATTATTGTAATAGATATGTGGCAATATTTTATTGAAAGTTTTTTCCGCATTTTTGATTTTAACAAATTGGTTGAAGAAGAACCTATAGGTTGTGTTGACAAATTTTTCTATGTTTCCATTGATTGCCTTTGCCAATAAATCTTTATCATAATTGTCTTTGAACCAATTATGAAATCTTGTACCAATATTCTCAAAATCTTGATTTACCGAGCCTGCTTTTGAAGCACGGATAGATTGCGCATATTGGGAACGCAACCACGATTGAAAAAATAAAGATTCTGCGTTGTTGTCGAAATCGCTCAACACAAACATATCCTTCTTCCATTGGTTGTTTACACTCTGTCTTATGTCATCACGAGTGAACTTCGATAGGATAAATCCTTTCAACATATCAGAAGACGTAAGGGGCATACCTCTATCGTTCATTGTTTCAAATATGGTATAGGCATTATCATCAGATAAAGCGGATATTTTCACCATTATCAAGCTTCCTTTTATCCAATAAATAAAAGACTGAAGCGAGCCTTCTTTTTCATTAAATTCATCCAAAGGAAAGCAATTGCAAATGTCCTCATATCGAGCCACCATATTTTTTGTGCTTTCGTCATCAGTATCAGTAGGCGTATAATTGCCATTGTCATACAATGACTTCAAGCAAGCTTCTCGTTCGGGAACTTGAATGTTGAACGACTTCTTGCCATAACTATCAGAATATATCAAATGTGACAGTTGCTCTCCCATAGACTTATTGGTAGCGTGATATAGAAAAATCAACAATAGAGTAAGAGAAGTGATACGTTGCTGACCATCAATGATACTAGAAGTACCGTTTTTTTTGTCACTCACCACAATAGACCCCATATAATAAGGACTATATTTGGCGGCAGCAGTTGTTTGGTCTCCTTCCCTAAAATTGTCCATAAAAGCTCCCACCAAATCAGAAATCAACTGCTCAATATGCGTGGTTTCCCATTTATACTCACGTTGAAAGTAATCAACAGTGTATTTCTTATTTCCTAAAATTTCGTCAAGCGTATATTCCTTCGCACGAATTACTTCATCAATATTTTCCATAGTTATATTTAGTAAATCATTGTCTTTTAATCCTATGAAAAT
Organism: Bacteroidales bacterium; assembly: GCA_017962175.1. Lineage (GTDB taxonomy): Bacteria > Bacteroidota > Bacteroidia > Bacteroidales > UBA3824 > UBA3824. The sequence goes on from JAGCVU010000061.1 coordinate 2,333, forward strand.
GAACCAAACATATCAATCCACCCTAATTTATCCAGTTATTATGTTCTTTTAGGCCTAATGGACATTTTTTAGGATAAAAAACCTTGCAAGGCCCATCATCAGTAGCTTTGCGGCACATTAATATTTAGTATGGCAAAAAAAATGTGTGTATTGCGGTAGCGAAGACACCGTAAAAAACGGACATATC
>JAGCVU010000062.1 GCA_017962175.1 Bacteroidales bacterium
ACTGTGAATGCTTTGGCGGGTTTTATGAAAATGATTTATCAATTTAAGTTGGATAGTCAAAAACCTGATTGCGACGCCTACAAAATTGCAATGCAATGCGCCTCTACGAGTGGAATGTTGGCAGATCTTTTTGCCGACAAAAGCGTTGAGGGACAGAGCCGTTACGAAAATATTCAGGAACTTCTCAACGGTATAAAGGCGTGGGTGGAGGCTCGTGGTAAACTTGCCAAACAAAATCCCGAAACTGAATATCCCGTTACAATTGCCGACTATCTCGAAGAGGTTTCGCTTATGACCGGCGATGAGGGCGAAGACGAAGATATGAACAAAGTTTCGTTGCTTACTATTCACTCTGCCAAGGGGTTGGAGTTTCGCAATGTATATCTCACCGGCGTTGAGGAGGGACTTTTCCCGTCGGCAAAATCGGTGATGAGCATTACTGACCTTGAAGAAGAACGACGACTTTTTTACGTGGCTGTTACCCGTGCCGAAAAATGCCTTACAATATCTTACACCCGAATGCGTTATAAATGGGGACAGTTAACTCCCGCTACGCCAAGCCGTTTTATCCGCGAAATCGACACGCGCTATCTTGATTTTGGAGTAGGAGGGGAATCAATGTTTGAAGCCTCGTCTGACACCGCCTACGCAGGTCGTTTCCGCAAAACATTTTACCAAAACGACCAAGCCGCCAAGGGTGTTACCGAAAAATCTTTTGCCGACGTGCCGCCCGCTGGATTCAAAAAAATTCCGCGTTCGTTTGCCACTTTTAAAAAGGCAGACACGTCGGATTTTGCCGCAGGAGTGTTGGTAGAGCATCCAAAATTTGGCCGTGGTAAAATTGTGAGCGTTGAAAACAGCGGTGCCGACACCCAATATGTAATTGACTTTATGAGCGCCGGCCGCAAAAAATTGCTGGCTAAGTTTGCAAACCTAAAAAAATCGGATTAATAAATCGTTACTATGGTAAAGCCGATTAACATATTAGATAGTGATTATATACAATGGATCAAAGAACTTGGGTCGCGTTACCGTCGTAGCCAAATAAAGGCGGCTATCAAGGTTAACGAACAGATGTTGCGTTTCTATTGGGAACTCGGACGTGATATTGTGGTAAAAAAAGCCGAGAGTAAATGGGGTAGTGGTTTTATGAAATGCCTTAGCCGCGACCTCAAAGCCGAGAATCCTGATGCTACTTGTTTTTCGCAGACTAATCTTCTGTATATGAAGAACTTTTATCTGTTGTACCAACCATACACTGAAATTACTCCACAAGTTGGGGAGCAATTCACACAACAAGTTGTTGAGCAATTTATTCCACAAGTTGTGGAGAAAAATTTTATCCCGAAAAAGTGGAAGGAACTATCCCTACAATAGAAGAAATTGAATCAAAATTAAAGAATATCGATTTGGTTTGATTTTATATAAAAATATTTAATAACTTTGCCCAAATCATTTTTTATTTTTTATGGACTATAATACAAGCCGAAAAAAACTTGCTTGTCCTGAATACGGACGCAATATACAGTTGTTGGTAGATTATGCCAAAACTATCAAAGACCCTGAGGAACTTGACCGTACTGTTAAGGCCATTATTCAAATTATGGGCAGTATGAACCCGCAGTTGAGAGATATTCCCGATTTTAAACACAAACTTTGGGACCACCTCAACATTATGGCTGATTACGAACTCAATATTCAGTCGCCTTACCCCACTCCCGAAAAAGAAGACCTCGACACCAAGCCTGCCCGTTTGGAATACAACGATGGCGAATTGCTATATCCTGAGTATGGCCGCATTATCGAAAAACTTATCAAAAAGGCTGTTTCCATAAAAGACCCCGCCCGCCGCAACGAACTCAACCGCACTATTTCTAATCATATCAAAAAAACTAACCTCCTCTGGGGTAAGGATATGAGCGATGAGGATATTTTTCACATTCTCAAAGATATTTCGCACGGCAAGTTGGAAGTGCAGGAAAATATCGGCAAACTTATCGACAGCAGCGGCTTTATCAACAACAACAACAAGCCCAAAAACAACGTCAACGGCAACGTAAACAACGACCGTGGCAACAATCCCGCACCTATCACCAACGGCGTTAACGGCAACGTGTTTAAGCCCGGCAACTTCAACAACAACAACGGCAAAAAGAAAAACAAAAATAAAAACCGCAACAAGCAGCAATTCTAATAACCACTTGACCTATGGCATCTTACGAAATCACCGGCGGTAAAAAACTCTCTGGAACAGTGTATCCGCAGGGCGCAAAAAACGAGGCTTTGGAAGTAATTTGCGCTTCGCTGTTGACCTCCGAAACGGTAACTATCAGCAACATACCCGAAATTTCGGATGTGTTTAATGTTATTGCCCTTTTGGAAGACCTCGGCGTGGAGGTGCAGCATCCCGAAAAAGGAAAATATATTTTCAACGCCAAAAATCTCAACCTCGAATACCTCAAAAAGGAGTCGTTTATTACCAAAAGCGCACGGTTTCGTGGCTCGGTGCTTATAATTGGTCCTCTGTTGGCACGTTTTGGATATTGCTATATGCCCAAACCAGGAGGCGATAAGATTGGCCGCCGCCACTTGGACACTCATTTTATTGGATTAAAAAAACTCGGTGCAGAGTTTGATTTCGACACATCTTCATCGTCGTATACCATCAACGGCAGAAACCTCAAAGGCACTTACATCCTTTTGGAAGAGGCTTCGGTAACGGGTACGGCCAACATCATAATGGCTTCTGTTCTTGCCAAAGGCGAAACCACTATTTTTAACGCTGCCTGCGAACCTTACATTTGCCAACTTTGCACAATGCTCAACAATATGGGCGCACAGATTTCGGGTATTGGTAGCAACCTTTTGAAAATCAACGGAGTATCATCACTCCACGGATGTCGCCACACTTGCCTGCCCGATATGATTGAGATTGGCAGTTTTATAGGTCTCGCCGCAATGACGGGTTCGCAAATCATCATCAAAAACGTTCATCGCGAGCACCTTGGCATTATTCCCAACGCATTTAAAAAACTCGGCAT
>JAGCVU010000063.1 GCA_017962175.1 Bacteroidales bacterium
GGCTTTGAGCAACTCAATCGGACAATCGCCACGCATCTCGGACGAAATTACAGATGTAATATATTGTTCAAGTGGTATATGATTAATTAGCAATACTTTACCATCTACCACCTTAACTGTAAATTCACCATTAAAAACCTGTTTTTCTAACTTGTTCCAATGGAATTGAAGACCGATTTCCACATCGTCGATTTCGAGGTTTCCATCGGCGTTTCCTCTGAAATTCAGTTCGTTAAACGAGCCTATTCCTACATTTATGATTGGTTCTGTCATTATTTCTTTTTTTGTCAACGAATGAAACGAATAAAACAAATACCTTTTAAAGAAAATAATTAACTAATAATCAACAAGTTGATTATTAGTTGGACGAATTAAACGAATCGGAGAGCGGCATCATATTGCCGTCGTTCATAACTATGTACGAGCCCTTGTCGGCGGTGTTGATAGAGCCGATGAGTGTAAAAAAGTCGTTATCCTTGATTTTTTCGTACTCTTTGAGTTCAATTGTGAAGAGAAGTTCGTAATCTTCGCCGCCGTTGAGAGCAGCCACAACGGGCATAATGCCAAACTCTTCTGCCATTTTTTTGGTTTCGTCGGCAATGGGAATACGCTCCTCAAATATCTCACAGCCCATATCCGAGACACGGCAAAGGTTCATAAGTTCCTCGGCAAGTCCCGTAGAAAGGTCGATCATCGAAGTGGGTTTGATTTCCTTCTTTTTAAAATAATCTAACAACTCGATTTGTGCCTCAGGACGGAGTTGACGGCGGAGAATGTAGTCGTTGTTGTCGAGTTTCGGTTGCACTCCTGTGCTCTCAAACACACTACGTTCACGTTCAAGAAGTTGCAAACCCATATAAGCGCCGCCAAGGTTGCCCGTTACACAAATCAAATCGGTGGGACGTGCGCCATTGCGGTAAACAATATCATCCTCTTTGGCAGTGCCGATGGCTGTAACACAGATAGTTAAGCCACGCATTGAACTTGTAATGTCGCCGCCCGCAAGGTCTACCTTGTAATGCTCGCAAGCAAGTTTTACGCCGTCAAAAATTTCTAATATCTGACTCTGCATCAATATGTTAGATACCGCTACTGAAACCATTACTTGCTTAGGTTGGGCATTCATAGCAATAATGTCGGCAATTGCAGCCGAAACCACCTTCCAACCAAGGTGTTTGAGAGGCGTGTAAACAAGGTTGAAGTGTATTCCCTCCACAAACATATCGGTAGAAACGAGGGTGCGCAGACCGCCCGAATTGAGCACCGCGGCATCGTCGCCTATGCCGAGAATGGTTTCTGGATTGGTTTTTACCGCTTTTTCGGCAATTTTGGCAATCAAACCGTGCTTGCCGTTGGGAATAGATATTTTTTCAGGTTCGTGATTATCGCTCATTTTGTTTTTTTAAAATTATAACGTATATTTGCAATCGAATTCCGGCAATCGGAACATTTGCAAAAATACACAAAAGATTAGATTTTTAATATGAAACACACCTTAATTTATAGAATAGTGGCAGCATTTTTTGCAATAATGCTGTTTGGCGGCGTGGCAAACGCCCAACGCGCACAATTTGACATCAGCGAACTCGGCATTTTTCCCGACGACAACGCCCCCGCAAAGGCAACTGTGAACTGCGAGGCCGACCTCTGCAACATTGAACGCGCACTTATAGAAGCCAACCGCAAACGTCAGTTTTACGGTTACAGCGTGCAGATATTTTTTGGCTCGGGAAGCGACGCCCGCGAAAAATCAGAAAAAGCAAAAAAGAAATTTCTTGAACTCGTTGACGGTGAGGAGGCTATGGTAGTTTACGAACAGCCTTACTTTAAGGTAAGAGCCGGTAATTTCCGCACAAGATTAGACGCCACCAAATTGAAGAAAAAAATCATCGGTGAGTTCCCGGGAAGTTTTGTGGTAGAATGCAAGATTTCTTATCCTAAGATATAATAATTTGGTTATCAACGAATTAAACGAATTAAAACAAAACTCTTTACAAAGAATTTAATAATTAAATATCTGAGATATTTAATTATACGAATTAAAACTAATACATAATTATTATATTTGTTTATATTCGTAAATAAAGTTCCTTTTAGGAACTCTATTTTAATTAATTATATATCAATGAAATTCGTTAATTTCGTTTAATTCGTTGACCAAAAGAACTACGATTCCTGACCAAACTGCATTAGATAACCTTTGAGGAATTGGTTTAAATCACCATCCATAACGGCTTGAACGTTAGACGTTTCGATATTGGTACGGAGATCTTTTACCATTTTATAGGGTTGCATTACGTATGAGCGGATTTGACTGCCCCATTCAATTTTTTTCTTCTTGCCCTCAATTTCGGCTTGTTTTTCGCGCTTTTTGTTGAGTTCAATTTCGTAAAGATGCGATTTAAGTATGCGTAGGGCATTTTCGCGGTTTTGTCCCTGCGTGCGGCTTTCGGTGTTTTCTACCACAATACCCGACGGCAAGTGGCGCACACGCACGCCTGTTTCCACCTTGTTGACATTTTGACCGCCAGCACCCGACGAGCGGAATGTATCCCACTCTAAATCAGATGGATTGATGGTAATTTCGATAGTTTCGTCGATAAGCGGCACAACAAAAACCGACGCAAAAGTAGTCTGACGTTTGCCCTGAGCATTAAACGGAGAAATGCGCACCAAGCGGTGAACGCCGTTTTCGCCTTTGAGCCAACCGAAAGCGTTTTCGCCTGATATTAAGACAGATGCGGTTTTTATTCCCGCCTCCTCGCCCTCCTGATAGTTGGTGGTTTCGGTTTTAAAGCCATTGTCCTCAGCCCAACGGAGATACATACGCAGCAGCATCGACGCCCAATCGTTGCTTTCGGTACCGCCTGCGCCGGCATTTATTTTAAGAATAGCGTCGAGGTGGTCTTCCTCGTTGCTGAGCATATTTTTAAATTCAAGATTTTCGATAAGATTGAGAGCCGCGGCATAAAGTTCGTCGTATTCTCCCGAATCCTCGCCAGCCTCGGCAAACTCTACCGCCACAGAAAGGTCGTCAACGGCAGTTTGGGCGGCATCGTAGTCGTCGACCCACTTTTTAATTACAGACGATTGTTTTAAAAAATCTTCGGCGGCTTTGGCATCGTTCCAAAATTCGGGTTTATCAGCCTCAGCCTTGTTTTTTTCTACGGTAATGCGCTTTTGGTCGATGTCAAAGATGCCTCCTCAACGCGCCAAGGCGTTCCAAAAGCGATTTGTATTCGTCTTTGTTGTACATATTATCTTATCTTAGTGATAGTTCCGTTATAGTTGACCTTGATAATCGACGATGGCGACACCTCAGTGGTATCGCCTTGACGATATTTTACGATGTAATCTACCGCCTGCTTGATTTCGTCTTCAATTTGTGCGTAAAATGCCGCTGGCTTATGACCTGATATATTGGCAGATGTGGATACGATAGGTTTTCCAAATTCTGAAATAAGAGTTTTGCAAAAATCGTCGTCGGGGATACGGATTCCGATGCTGCCATCCTCGGCGGTAAGGTTGTTGGCAAGGTTGCGAGCCTCGGGATAGATAACAGTAAGGGGCGACACAGCCTCGTCCATAAGTTCCACAGCGCGGAACGGCACGGATTCCACGTATTGTTGCAGCATAATAAAGTTAGAAACCAACACGAGCATAGATTTAGAATCGGGGCGGTTTTTGATTTCAAAAATACGGTCCACGGCGTCGGGATTAGTGGCGTCGCAACCCAATCCCCAAACTGTGTCGGTGGGGTAAAGAATCACCTTACCCTCTTGTAATGCTGATAAAGCGGCTGAAATGTCGTTCTGCATAGTTGGTTAAATAAATTTTGGGGCAAAGGTAGAAATAATGCTGTTAATAGCAAAATTATGAGGGAAGAATTTACCACATAGCCAACTTATCCATATTTCCTATCTCAATAGTAAGAGGGATACTCATTGCCCTAAAAATACGTGAGATGGTGGTAAGAGACATACATCTGCCTTTTTCAACACGTGATATTTGTGCTTTTTTTACACCAACTTTTTCTCCAAGTTGCTCCTGTGTGAGATTTTGTGCGAGTCTTGCTTTTTTAACGGCTTCACCCAATTTGTATGCACGTACCGATTCATCAAC
>JAGCVU010000064.1 GCA_017962175.1 Bacteroidales bacterium
GAGCCTACACCGTTAAAGACCGCGAATCTGATATTGAACTCGACGTTGAAAACGAATACATAATGTCGCCCAAAGACCTCTGCACCATCGGTTTTATCGACAAGATACTTGCCGCCGGCGTAGAAGTGCTGAAAATCGAAGGTCGCGCCCGTCCGCCCGAGTATGTAAAACTCGTTACCGAGGTATATCACGAGGCAGTTAAGGCGGTAGAAGAAGGCAGTTTCTCCGCCGAAAAAGCCGAAAAATGGAAAGAGCGTCTCTCGGAAGTGTTCAACCGTGGATTTTGGGACGGATACTATCTTGGACAGCGTCTCGGCGAATGGAACAATATGCACGGTTCAAAAGCCAAGTATCACAAAGAGTTTGTGGGCACGGTAAACAACTTTTTCAGTCGTCTGAGCGTAGCCGAAATTTACATCAACAGCGGCAAAATATCTGTTGGCGAGCGAGTTTTGATAATAGGTCCCACCACCGGCACAATAGATATGACCATCAGTGAAATCCGTTTCGACGACCGCAAGTCCGACACCGCCGTAAAAGGCGACGTAATCTCCATCCCCGTACCTGAGAAAGTAAGGCGAAGTGATAAATTGTATATTTTGGTGGAGAATTAGAGATTTTTCAATACCTTTGCACCAAATAATTAAACATTAATAAACCATGGAAAAATTCGACAACACCCTCCCCTACAAGGTTAAAGATATGAGTCTTGCCGCTTGGGGACGCAAAGAGATAGAACTCGCCGAGGCTGAAATGCCCGGCCTGATGGCTTTGCGCAAAAAATACGCCGCTCAGCAGCCTCTCAAAGGTGCTAAAATTATGGGCTCGCTTCATATGACCGTTCAAACAGCAGTCCTGATCGAAACCCTCACCGCACTTGGCGCACAGGTACGTTGGGCAAGTTGCAACATCTTCTCTACCCAAGACCACGCAGCGGCTGCAATCGCACAGGGCGGAGTACCCGTGTTTGCTTGGAAAGGCGAAAGTCTCGAAGAGTATTGGTGGTGCACCGAGCAGGCTTTAACATTCGGCGACGGCGTTGGTCCCGACCTCATCGTTGACGACGGCGGCGACGCTACCCTTATGCTCCACCTCGGCGTTGACGCAGAGAACAATCCCAAAATGCTCGACACACTGCCCAAAGGCGAAGACGCTGTGCAACTTTACAAACGCTTGAAATTCAACCTCGGCATCGACCCGCAGAAATGGCACAAACTCATCAAAAACGTGCGCGGAGTATCTGAGGAGACCACCACAGGCGTTCACCGTCTTTATCAGATGTTTGAGGCAGGCACTCTCCGTTTCCCAGCCATCAACGTAAACGACTCGGTAACAAAGAGCAAGTTCGACAACCTCTACGGCTGCCGCGAATCGCTCGCCGACGGTATCAAACGCGCCACCGACATTATGATTGCCGGCAAAGTGGCAGTAGTTTGCGGTTACGGCGACGTGGGCAAGGGCTGCGCACGCAGTATGCGCGGATTCGGCGCAAGAGTAGTGGTTACCGAAGTTGACCCCATCTGCGCACTCCAAGCCGCTATGGAAGGCTTTGAGGTGGTAACAGTAGAAGACGCCCTCCCTTACGGCGACATTTACGTTACCTGCACAGGAAACTGCGACATCATCACAGCCGAGCATATGACCGCTATGAAAGACAAGGCAATTGTCTGCAACATAGGTCATTTCGACAATGAAATTCAAGTTGCCGACCTCGAAAAAATCAAAGGCATCAAAAAAATCAACATCAAACCTCAGGTAGACCAATACGTTTTCCCCGACGGACACTCAATAATCCTTCTTGCCGAAGGCCGTCTTGTAAACCTCGGATGCGCCACAGGTCACCCCTCGTTTGTAATGAGCAACTCATTCACAAACCAAACCCTCGCGCAGTTGGATCTTTGGACCAAGAAATACGAAACAGGCGTTTACCGCTTGCCCAAATATCTCGACGAGGAAGTTGCCCGTCTCCACCTCGACCACGTAGGAGCCAAACTCACCAAACTCACCAAAAAACAAGCCGACTACATCGGCGTTCACGTTGAAGGTCCCTACAAGGCTGAGCATTACAGATACTAATCTATTATAGATACAACAAAAAAACGGATAGCAAACATTTGCTGTCCGTTTTTTTATATTTCAACCGCAAAAATCAAATAACCATTTTTAAAAATTTCACGTTATAATAATTGCATTTGTAATACAAATGATATATATTTGCAATCTATTGTAGTACAATTAATCGTAAAAATTATGGCAACAGCAGCAATCAGAAAACCCGTTTCATTTCGATTAAAAGCCGACCTTATAGAAGAACTCAAAATTAAGGCTGCCCGCACAAACCGTTCGTTAAATAATTATGTTGAGAGTGTACTTCTCGATGATGTATACGACGAACCAAACGAAGTAACCAAAGCGGCTATTGAAGAAGTAATGTCGGGTAAAAACCCTTCAAAAGAGTACACCAATATTGACGAAATGTTCAACGAGATACTAAACGAAGCATAATGAAGATTATTAAAACATCTACCCAATTCCGCAAGGACTTGAAACGTTACAAACACAAACCGTTGAAATTACAAGCCTTGAAACAAATATTGGAAATGCTTGAATATGAAAAACCAATTCCATCAGAATGCCATCCCCATATGCTCAAAGGAGAATACAAAGGATGTATGGAGTGCCATATAGAAGATGATTTCTTGATTATTTGGTTCGACGAGAAAAATAACGTAATTGAATTAGTTCGTTTAGGCACTCACTCTGAACTATTTAAGAATTATTAAACTAATGCACTGCAACAATTTAGACGAAGTACGCGCAAACATCGACCGGATAGATAGCGCAATAATAGCCCTCATAGCCGAAAGGGGCGAATATGTGGCTCAGGCCGCTACCTTCAAAAAAAACGAGGAAGGCGTAAAAGACTCATCACGAGTAGAGAAAGTAATTCAAAAAGTGCGTTCCAAAGCCGAAACACTTGGCGCAGACCCCGATATGGTAGAAAAACTCTACCGACAAATGATAGCATCGTTTATCAAAAAAGAGATGGCAGAGTTTAACGAAAACCAACCGATAACACTCTTAGACAATATCCATCGCATTTTTACCACACCTATGGGTGCACAGCGTATTGCCAAAAACCTTTTGCTACCGTCCGACACCGACCCAGTGGAATATTGCAAACAAAAAATACAATCGCCCCAATGCACCATCTCCCGCAACGGTAAAAACTATTACTGCACTATCGACGGCATCACAATCACAGTTAACGCTAAGAGTTACACTATTATAACTGCGCATAAAAAATAAATCTCTATGATCTCCCTCTACCCCACTCCACCCCCCCCCTTCTCACCCATCGTTCTATCATCCGATGGATATGTGCTTACGGGTTTGCATTTTGTCCAACAAGGTGAGGCGGTGGGGCAAGGTGAATCTTTGCCGATATTTAAGGATGTATGCAGATGGTTGGATATTTATTTTTCGGGAAAGAAGCCGGATTTCACTCCTGATTATAGCATCAACGATGCAACTCCTTTTCGCAGAGAGGTTTTGAAAATTTTGCAGAAAATTCCTTACGGCGAAACCATCACATACGGAGAAATTGCCGCTCAAATTGCTAAAAAACACAACATTGATAAAATGTCGGCTCAGGCTGTGGGTGGTGCTGTGGGTTGGAACCCTATTGGAATTATTGTTCCCTGTCACAGAGTTTTGGGAGTTGGCAAAAAACTTACTGGTTACAGCGGAGGAATCCAAAACAAAATAGGTCTATTGAGAATTGAAGGTATAGAGTTTCACCATTAAAAATAAATCCAAATGTCTACACGCCCGCCATTTGCACAAATCAAAAGTTACCAAGAATTTTCACAATACTATTGGTATCGCGAAGAACTGATAGAGATATGCCGCAGTTTGGGCATTCCATCCTCGGGAATAAAAACCGAACTAAACCGAACTATCGAAGCATATTTCAACGGCGAAACTATTAAAGAAAAACATAAAATAAAGTCTACAAAACCAACTGCCACAAATATTTCACTATCAACAAAATTATTAGAATCGGGCTTCACATTCGGGCCACGTTTTCGTCAGTTTTTTGCCGAGCAAACCGGCATACAAAACTTCAAGTACAATGCCGATATGGTAGCCACTGTAAAAAAGGTTAAGGAAGATAATGACACCGATTTTACCCTTGGCGACCTTCTCGAAATATATTATGGACGCAAAACCTACGCCACATACGACAAATCAGCCCTTCAATGGAATCGCTTTGTAAAAGACTTTTGCGCCGACCCTCGCACAGCCAACATTCCCGACAAACTCAAAACCGCCGCCCTATTATGGAGCAAAGTCCGCGAATCTACATTCCCAAGGTTTATGATACACGATTGCTGGATGAATTAATCAAATAAAAAAGCACTGCAACCATTTGCAGTGCTTATATTTTTATGGTGACCCCGGCGGGACTCAAACCCACGACCTTAGGAACCGGAATCCTACGTTCTATTCAACTAAACTACGGGGCCGCTATGTTATTCACTTTTGCGTTCAACAAGCGTAATGGGTAGTTTAAGGCACTCTTGGTAACCCGAACCCTCATCGTACATATCCTCGTCGTAAGTTTCGTAGCACCAACTAATATGAATGTCGCTACCGCTGAGTTGCAATTGCTCAAGCCGCACCAAAAGTTCGTATACCACCTTGTTAGATGCCGAACTGAGTATCGAAAACTCAAACTCTATGTTCACAGGACCCTTGCAAGCCGACACAGCAGAAAGAATTTTTTCCACAACGGGTGTGTAAAATTCAACCGCATTTTCAGGGAAAGACGGACCGGTGATATTAATATAATTTTTGCTGCCATCAATCAACACCGAAGGGGTGTCGTCAGTGGCCTCGATTGAAAATGTGTTTTCGTTGGTTTCCATTAGCAATGCCTTCCTATTTGGTTAAAAATGTAGAAATTTCTACTTAAGTTTCAATTTGCAAATATAAGAAAAATTAATGACTAGTGTATACAGTTTCGAGAATTATTTTTGCAATAATTTCAAAATATTGATTATCAACATCTTGAAGATTATCATTTTTTGGGTACTCAATTCCGTTAGAATTTATTAATGCACCTGCAAGATTAAATGATTTAACGCCTGCCACAGCGCTCACAATAGTGTTGTCGCCATAAAAAGGGTTAGCAATTACATCTGGAAAGAGATCTTCTGCATGAAAAAGTGGCGCAAGACTTCGAGCAAAATAAAAATGTCGCGAGGCAAAATGATTTGAATTGCCGTCGATAACAAACTTTGAATGTTTTGTGGCTGGATGCGATACAGATATACCATATTGATAATCTGATATTTCTGATTTATGACGTTGTGCCCACGCTTGCGAACCAAGACAGTGACGCAAATGCGAATTAACCCCAGCAGTATTATTGTAAGCATAACGTCCATCAAACAAAACAATATCAACACCCCAACCGGGATCGTGCTGGGCAAAATAATGCGCAATCGACATCAACAATGCAGCAGCAGAAGCACAATCTGTAGAGTCGCCCGACTGTGGATTTTGATCGTAATGGGCAAACAACAAAACACGTTGATGATATTCAGGATAAAACTTGCACACAATATTGTAAAGCGTTACACTGTCGATTTCTGAAATAGTCATCGTCTCAGTATCTACCAAAACTTTGCCCCCGGCACGATTCAGATAATCAGTAATATAGTCTTTTGCTTTCAAAAGACTCTCCGAACCACTATAGCGACAAGTAAAACGATTAATACTATCTGCCACATTCATAGATACATCATTGTAATTATCAAGTTGAACAGGCACGGGGGCGCAGCTCCAAATGCACAAGACAATCTCAAATATGACAATTTGCAATAAGTATCTCATAATTAGCAATTAAAACAGCGCAAGTTGCACATCGTCGTCATTAAATGTGGTTATATTTTTACCCAAATGTTTGTAGGCAAACGGAGTAACTTCTCGTCCGCGGGGGGTACGTTTTAAGAGACCTTCCATAATAAGGTAAGGTTCATAAACCTCCTCAATAGTGCCGCTATCTTCGCCCACAGCCGTGGCAATGGTGTTTAATCCCACAGGTCCGCCTTGAAATTTGTCGATAATGGTGCAGAGTATCTTGTTGTCCATTTCGTCTAAGCCGAGCGAATCTATGTTTAGATTATCGAGGGCATATTCGGTTATCTCTAAATCAATCAAGCCGTTACCCTTTACCTGAGCGAAATCCCTCACACGGCGCAACAGCGAATTGGCAATACGTGGAGTACCACGACTGCGCGATGCAATTTCACCGGCGGCTGGTTGGTCAATTTCTACATTCAATATTTTGGCAGCACGGCTTACAATACGTGTAAGTGTTTCAATATCATAATATTCGAGCAAAAGATTAATACCAAAACGTGCACGCAAAGGGGCTGTAAGCAATCCTGCACGGGTGGTAGCTCCCACAAGCGTAAAAGGATTGAGCGTTAACTGTACCGATCGTGCCGCAGGACCTTTATCTATCACAATATCAATCTTATAATCTTCCATTGCAGAATAAAGGTATTCTTCCACCACGGGAGAGAGGCGGTGAATTTCGTCGATAAAGAGCACATCGCGAGCATCGAGATTGGTAAGCAATCCAGCAAGGTCGCCGGGTTTGTCTAAGACGGGACCCGAAGTGGTTTTCATGCCTACGCCGAGTTCGTTGGCTATAATATTAGAAAGTGTGGTTTTGCCCAAACCGGGAGGGCCGTGAAAAAGCACATGGTCGAGTGCCTCGCCGCGCATTTTTGCCGCCTTTACAAACACTTCGAGGTTTTCACGGAGTTTTTTTTGACCGTTGAAATCGTCGAAGGTCAAAGGACGGAGTTTGCGTTCAAACTCTTTTTCCTTTTCGGATATGTTGTTGATTGCTCTAATGTCCATTACGTTGATTTTTGTTTTCGCCGTAAAGATAGTAATTATTTCTTATGCCTAAAAAAATAATCAACCACAGAAACAGTTAACTAAAATGTTAAAAAAATTGTCAGTTGGAGTTTGCAATTTTGGCTATTAATGAAAATTAATCATTGGTATAGGGGTATGTCTTAGTAATTAAAAATGCTAATAATCAATTAAATAAATATTTAAATCTATTTTTGGGGAAATATCTTTCTACCATGCACCTCCTCATGTTCTTGGCGGGTTAAAGGCATAATGTTAGACAAACAATTATCCAACTTGTTGCCATTAATATGATGAACATCCATTGTAGGGTCTTGCCTAAACTTCTCAAAATAAGTATAAGCCATCAAAAAATGCAGTTTATAGGATTTATATTTTAACCTTATTCTGTAATATCCTGAGGGAGTCATTATTGGTTCAAGAAATTTTCTCTCCTTTGCAGACCACACAGAACCATCTTCACCAACATAATAGGCAAATAAATTATATTCCAAATTGCAATAAGGTTCAAGAGGAAGCCCATGAAAAGTAATGCCGTTGATGGTGATTGTTTCCATAATAACAGTTAGTTATTGTTCACATTTTAGCATTACTAAATACCCCACACACATCCTTCACCACCTGTTCTATCGGTTCGTAGCCAGCCACAATGGTGTTGATGCTTTTTTCATTAGAATAAAGTTTAAAATCGGTGATGAGACTGATGAAGTCGTCGTTGAGGCGGGGATTGCGGTGAGTGAAGAGGTATTTTATTCTGTACCAAAGTTTTAGGCAAAAGAGCATTGATTTGCAAACATGAAATTTGGGTCGTTTAACCCCCAATGTATCGGCAATGGTAAATAGCAAATCGGCAAAACTCATACACTGCGAAACCACTATAAACCGCTCTTTTACAATATTTTGCTTGGTAATTGATAGCATACAACGCACAAGGTCGTTAACGCCGATAAAGCCTGTTACTCCTTTGGCGTAAAAATTTAATCCGCGATTGATGCGGGCAACTATTGCACTACTATCTTTGGCAAAATCGCCGGGACCAATTACAAATCCTGCATTGAGAATAGAACCTGGCAAACCCTCTTCAAACGCACGCCAAACTTCCATTTCGCTAAGAAACGATGCTTTGGAATATTCGGTGTAATGTCCTTTTGGGTCGCGAGGGGATTTTTCGGTAATTTCCTTTAATTCGGGTTCGTCGCCGAGGGCTTGAAGATTGCTGATGTGGCAAAAATACTTAACCCCGGCGGCACGAGCTTCGTCTACAAGAATCGAGGTGCAGGAAACAATGTCGTTGATAATGTTGTCGTCTTTTTTTAAACCGAAAAATGCAGGGGTGGAACAGTTGAACACCACATCAATATCGAGTAAAATTTCGGCAACGGATTCGCGGTCAAACGGGTCGGCATCTACCCAGTCAATTTCGTCGTAGAGGTTGTCAGAGTCGGAAAAATAGTAGCCCATTATCTTGCGGAAGCGTTCCATGTCGCTCCGGTCGGATTTAACGGCGCGAACGGGAAGCCCCTTTTGGAGCAAGGTGCAAATCGTATGAGCGCCCAATATGTTGGTAGAACCGATTACAAGATACATCGCGTATATTTTTCACTTTGTAAAAGTATAGGTTAAAAGTTAATCCAATAGTGCCTTAAATTGAACTTATTATTAAGAAATGAAACATTTTTTGTACTATAAAGTACAAATGTTGTACCTTTGCCGTTAAAAGATAAATATTAATGGATTACATAAAGATAGCCGGAAGCCTGATTATATCGCTGATAATTAGTCTTTTGACCATACCGTCGATAGTGCGTGTGGCCAAAAGCAAGCGTTTGTGCGAAAAGCCTCACGACCGTCATATTCATCATGGAAACGTGCCTACACTTGGCGGATGTGCCATTTTTGGGGCGTTCATCACTACGATGTGCATTTTTGCGGGCAATGAAGCAAGTTTTTTGCCGTACCTTGTGGCATCGTGCGTAATTCTCTTTTTTACAGGCATTAAAGATGACATTATGATAATTGCTCCGCTTACCAAACTTGCGGGACAAATTACTGCCGCGCTTGTACTCTGCGCTGCGGGCGATATTCGCATTACAAGTATGCAGGGGTTGTTTAACGTTCAGGAATTGCCCTACGCAGTGAGTGTGGCAGTGTCGATGATTGTGGTGGTGGCTATCATCAACGCATTCAACCTAATAGACGGTATCGACGGACTTGCCGGAACGCTTAGCATATCGTCGTCAGCTATGTTTGGAGCATGGTTTTTGTACGAAGGCGATTACGCTGTATGCATCGTGATAGCAACTTTTATAGGTGCAGTAATTGGATTTTTGCGTTACAACCTATTTTCGCGAACCAACAAAATTTTTATGGGCGATACCGGCGCACAACTTGTGGGGTTGGTATGCGTTTTTCTTGCCATAAAATTTGTGGAAGGAAACAACACCACCTCGGCAGAATGTATTGTTCGCGGTGCTCCTGCGGTTGCATTTGCCATTATTTCGGTGCCGGCGTTTGATGTTATTAGAGTAATGTTTTTAAGAATTGTGCTAAAACGTCCTGTTTTTCAGCCAGATAATATTCACATTCATTACAAATTGTTAGAATTGGGACTTTCGCACCGAACATCCGACATTATTCTCAATCTATTTAATATAGTGTTTGCAATTGGAGTATATATTCTATCTAAATACACATATATCAATAGAATAGGCCTAATAATGTTGCTTGTGCTAATGGTTTCGTTCCATATTCCGCAAATAATCATCAACCGCCGAAACCGCAAAAAACAAAGACAATGAAAAAACTATCGTTAATATTGTTTCTGATATATTCTGCGGCACTTCTCTATGCTCAGGACTACTACCGTTACGATTTGCTCAACGATAAATCATACCATTCTGCCATCAACTATTATCCCGACTCTTTAAAATCCGATACAAATGTCTATCACATAGAAATTTCCCCATTGTTTAACATAGCCAGCGGAAGGGGTGATAATGGCAAACACGCAATTTATTCAGGTAATGTGGGTGTGGAAGTTAAAGCCGATTTATTATCCAAATTAACAGCAAGTTACAGAATTTACGGCGGCTTTTCGCACTACAACGATTATTTTGCCGACCTTGCCGATAGCATTGGCTACATACCCGCAGGAGGTAATTTTTACAAAAACGGCAACAACTATTATTCTATATATCACGAATTTGACATCACTTATCATATTGCCGATTACCTAAAAATCTCTGCCGGAAAAGGTCGCAAAAAGGTTGGCGACGGCTATCGTTCTCTATTGCTCAGCGACAACAATAGCGGAATGTACTATTTTGACATCACCGCCGGCACAGGTGGATTGCAATACATTTTTTCGGTAAACACTGCCAAAAACATCGATTCGGAATGTTCAGGTTCACGCACCAAATACCTTATATATCATGCATTTAGTTGGAATATTACCAATTATCTTAACATAGGCGGATTTGAGGCTGTGTCGATAATGCGTCGCGATAGTTCGGGCAATAGCAAATTTGTTGATTTACATTATCTTAACCCCGTGATATTTTTCCGCCCTGTTGAATATTCGGTGGGTTCGCCCGACAATGTGCTGATGGGCGTATTTGGCAAGGTACGTTATTACCAAAAAAATATTTTGTACGGACAGGTAATGTTAGACGAGTTTAATTCTTCGTTTCTCAAAGCCGGCAACGATTGGTGGGCAAAGAAATTTGCATTTCAGGCAGGTGCTCGCGGCGAGGTTTTCGATAGATTTACCTACATAGCCGAAGCCAATTATATACGTCCGTTTATGTATTCGCACGACAATGCAATACGCTCGTATTCAATGTGTTCGCAACCATTGGCACACCCTTACGGAGCAAATCTCAAAGAAGGTCTTGTAAATCTGCGTTACACCACACGCAACGAGATATTTAATTTTGACATTACAGCCGACATCGTAAAAACAGGAATCGACACTGATTCAATATCTTACGGCGGAAACATATTATTACCATACACCCTTAGAGGCGACGATTACGGACAATCAATGCTTCAAGGCAAACCTTTGACAATTACCGATTTAAGCTTTACCATGGAATACAAAATGAAATTAAATTTTAATTCCAAAAGCTATATATTGAAACCTTTTGTTACCTTTGGGTGTTACAACAATGAAGAAAAGAACATATATTTTTTGATAGGAATCAAAAATTTTGACTTAACGAGATTTTATTGATAAATAACTTATTATATTAATATATTTAAAGTAAAAGTTTATGGATAGGACAACAGACTTCCTCGTAGTGGGCAGCGGCGTAGCGGGATTATGTTTCGCACTAAAAGCCGCCGAAAAAGGCAGCGTGCTTATCGTTACAAAAGCCTCTGTTACAGATGCTAACACCAAGTTTGCGCAGGGCGGAATTGCTTCCGTTACCGGCGAGGGCGATACTTTTGAAAAGCATATTCACGACACAATGGTGGCAGGCGATTTTCTCTCAAAAGAAAACATCGTAAAAATTGTGGTTGAGGAGGCTCCCGACCGTATTAAAGAACTTGTGCAATGGGGCACCGAGTTTGAC
>JAGCVU010000065.1 GCA_017962175.1 Bacteroidales bacterium
AGATTTAAAGAAAGTGCTCCTCTTAGGTTCGGGAGCGTTGAAAATCGGACAGGCCGGCGAATTTGACTATTCCGGCAGTCAGGCTCTTAAAGCAATGCGCGAAGAGGGTATATCTACCGTGCTGATAAACCCCAACATAGCAACTATTCAAACCACCGACGGTATTGCCGACAAGGTGTATTTCTTGCCCATCACTCCTTTTTTTGTTGAGGAAATTATTAAGAAAGAGCAACCCGATGGCATTATGCTCGCTTTTGGTGGACAAACCGCGCTCAACTGCGGAACACAACTCTATCTTTCGGGCGTGTTGGAAAAATACAACGTTAAGGTGCTCGGAACTTCGGTCGACGCTATTATGATTACCGAAGACCGCGAACTTTTTGTTAAGAAACTCAACGAGATAGAGGCTAAAACCCCAGTTTCGCAGGCTGTGGAAAATATGGAAGATGCTCTTGCAGTTGCCCACCGCATTGGTTTCCCCATTATGGTTCGTTCGGCTTACGCTTTGGGCGGCTTGGGTTCAGGTATTTGTCCCGACGAAAAAGCATTTAAAGAACTCTGCGAAAGCGCGTTGGCTTATTCTAAACAAATTCTTGTAGAGGAATCGCTCAAAGGTTGGAAAGAGATTGAGTTTGAGGTTATCCGCGACAAAAACGACCATTGCTTCACCGTTGTTCCTATGGAAAACGTTGACCCGCTTGGTATTCACACCGGCGAAAGTATTGTGGTTGCGCCCATTATCTCGCTCACTCAGCAACAGATAGAGATGTTGCAAGAAATTTCGATTAAGGTTGTTCGCCATATTGGTATTGTGGGCGAATGTAACATTCAGTTTGCATTCAACGCCGTTACCAACGACTACCGCATTATCGAAATCAATGCCCGCCTCAGCCGTAGTTCTGCATTGGCTTCTAAGGCTTCGGGTTATCCGTTGGCTTTTGTGGCTGCAAAACTTGCCCTCGGCTACTCGCTCGACCAAATTGGCGAAATGGGCACTCCAAACTCGGCTTACGTTGCCCCGTCGGTTGACTATATGATTGTGAAGATTCCTCGTTGGGATTTGAGCAAATTTGTTGGCGTTGACCGTCACATTGGCTCGTCGATGAAGTCGGTAGGCGAAATTATGAGTATCGGTAAATCGTTTGAGGAGATTATGCAGAAGGGTCTCCGTATGATCGGACAGGGTATGCACGGTTTTGTTGGCAACAACGACCTTGAATTTCCCGACCTCGACGACGAACTCGCCAACCCCACCGACCTTCGTATCTTTGCTATTGCCAAGGCTTTAGAGAAGGGTTACACCGTTGAGCGTATCGTTGACCTCACCAAAATCGACAAGTGGTTTATCGAACACCTTAAAAATATTGTTGACTACGAAAAAGTTCTCGGACAGTTTAAGACCATCGAGGATATTACTCCCGAGGTAATGAAAGAGGCTAAGCGTATGGGATTCTCTGATTTCCAAATTGCACGTTTTGTTGAAAATCCGAGCGGCAACATGGAAAAAGAACAACTCCGCGTGCGTGCTCTCCGCAAACGACAGGGCATCACTCCTATCGTACGCCGTATCAACACCGTGGCTTCGGAACATCCCGAACTCACCAACTATCTCTATATGACCTACGGTGCCGACAAACACTCAATCAGTTACGACTACCGCAAGGACAAAAACATCGTGGTACTCGGCTCAGGCGCATATCGTATCGGTTCGTCGGTTGAGTTTGACTGGTGCTCGGTAAACGCTACTCAAACAGCACGCAAATTGGGTTACAAGTCGATAATGATCAACTACAACCCCGAAACAGTAAGTACCGACTACGATATGTGCGACCGTCTTTACTTCGACGAACTTTCGTTTGAACGCGTGCTTGACGTTCTCGACCTCGAAGACCCCAAAGGCGTGATAGTTTCTACCGGCGGACAAATTCCTAACAACTTGGCTATGAAACTTTACCGTCAGGATGTTCCTGTACTTGGTACATCGCCAGTATCAATCGACCGTGCCGAAAACCGTCGCAAATTCTCGGCTATGCTCGACCAACTTGGTATCGACCAACCCCGCTGGGAAGCCCTTACAAGTTACGACGAAATCGACAAATTTATCGACGAGGTTGGTTTCCCCGTTTTGATTCGTCCTTCGTATGTGCTTTCGGGTGCGGCTATGAACGTTTGCTACACCAAAGAGCAGATGCACGAATTTCTCGGACTTGCCGCCAAGGTTTCAAAAGAATATCCCGTTGTGGTTTCGCAGTTTATGCAAAATACCAAGGAGATAGAGTTCGACGCTGTTGCCAAAAACGGTGAAATTATTGAATACGCTATTTCAGAGCACGTTGAGTTTGCAGGAGTTCACTCGGGCGACGCCACATTGGTATTCCCCGCTCAAAACATCTACCTTGCCACCGCTCGCGCTATCAAACAGATAAGCAAAAAGATTGCTAAGGAACTCAATATCAGCGGACCTTTCAACATTCAGTACCTTGCAAAACAAAACAATGTAAAGGTTATAGAATGTAACCTCCGTGCATCGCGCAGTTTCCCGTTTGTATCCAAAGTTTTGGGTCGCAACTTCATAGAAACAGCCACCAAGATAATGCTCGACGAACCTGTTGAAAAACTCGATTCGTCTACCTACGATGTTGACCACGTGGGCGTTAAGGCTTCGCAGTTCTCGTTTGCCCGCTTGCACAAGGCCGACCCGGTTTTGGGTGTAGATATGTCGTCCACCGGCGAAGTTGGCTGCCTTGGCAACGATTTCAACGAGGCTCTTATGAATGCTCTTCTTTCTGTTGGATTCAAAGTTCCCGAAAAAGGCGTGCTCGTATCTTCGGGCGATGCTAAGGGCAAAGTAGACCTTCTTGAACCTTGCAAAATGCTTCAAGACAAGGGTTGCAAGATTTTTGCTACCGCCGGCACAAGTAAATTCCTTGCCGAAAACGGTATCAAATCTGAAACTCTCTGTTGGCCCGACGAACAGGGCGGCGAAAACATTATGCAGGCTATTGCCGACCACAAAATCGACTTGGTAATCAATATTCCCAAAAACCAAACCAAGCGCGAACTCACCAATGGTTACAAGATTCGCCGTGCCGCCATCGACCACAACATTCCGTTGATGACCAACGCACGTCTTGCCAAAGCATTTATCAGCGCATTCTGCCAAAAGGATATCAACGATTTGGCTATCAAATCTTGGCAGGAATATATGGGTAAATAATCTGTACCAATGATAATTAAAAAGAGGCTTCCAAATGGGAGCCTCTTTTTTTGTTAAAGAATAAATACACGCAGAATGATATTTTTTATACCTTTGCACCGCGAATATTCTTATGGATAATTACAAATGGCTAATAATCATCACTATTCGGGATTAACTGATCAAGAAGTTATCGAAAGTCGCCAAAAGTACGGCGCAAATATTTTAACTCCTCCCGCCAAAGATACTTTTTGGGATAAGTTGAAAGAGGTTCTTAAACATTGGATTTCAATATCTGTGGGGGTGCTCACCATTGGTGCGGCTATCACTGCATTTTGCCTTAACGGTTATTGGGTTGTGCCGTTGGTGCTGTTGATGGCGTGGCTCTTGATTAATATTGTGGGTGTGTTTGGCGGATTCAACGACCCGCTTTTCAAAATCCTAATTACCGCATTTGTATTATCTATAAGTATCTCTATTTACGAATTTGAATTCGACGGCGCACCGCTTTCGTCGTTTTTTGAACCCGTGGGCATTATTGTGGCACTTCTGTTGGCTACGGGAGTGGCATTTTTTCTTGAACGCAAAAACGAAAAAACATTTCAAAGTCTCAACGAAGTTAACGACGACACTCCTGTTAAAACGGTGAGAAACAATAATATATGTCAAATTCCAAGAAAAGATATTGTTGTTGGCGACATTGTGATTTTGGATCAAGGAGAGGAGATTCCCGCCGATTGTAAACTGTTGGAATCGTTGAACTTAACTGTAAACGAATCGTCGCTTACGGGCGAACCTCAAATTGATAAAACCACCGACCCCGAAAGATTTGACAAAGAGGCAACCTATCCTTCTGACGAAATTCTCAAAGGAACCATTGTAATAGAGGGTTACTGCACCGCAAGGGTAACAAAAGTGGGCGACAAAACCGAGTGTGGAAAGGTGTTTGAATCGGCTCAAGTAGACGAGGGCGACCCCACACCGCTGAGCGAAAAACTTGATTCGCTTGCCGACAAAATCACCAAAGCAAGTTACATTGTTGCCGGATTGATTATTGTGGGCAGAATTATTTCATTTTTGATAATGCGAAGCGAAAGCGGGTTTGAATGGCTCGATTTTCTATCGTATATGCTTAATACAGTGATGATTGCCGTTACGCTTATAGTTGTGGCTGTGCCTGAAGGTTTGCCCATGAGCGTTACACTTTCGCTGGCATTTAGCATGAAAAAACTGATGAAAGAGAACACTCTGCCGCGCACAATGCACGCTTGCGAAACCATGGGAGCCGCTTCGGTGATTTGTACCGAAAAAACCGGAACTCTTACTCAAAACAAAATGCAGGTTGCCGATGCTCAATTGTCGGATATTTCGGATGATTTTCTGGCTGAAATGATTGCTGCAAACTCTACCGCAAACCTCGATTTTTCCGATCCGAATAATATCAAGCCGATAGGAAATCCCACCGAAGGCGCATTGCTTTTGTGGCTCAATACCAAGAATATAAGTTACCTCAAAATTCGCGAAAATCTTGAAATCACCGACCGTTTGCCGTTTTCTACCGAAAACAAATATATGGCAAGCGTGGCAAAATCTAATGTTAAGAATAAAAAAGTGCTCTTTGTAAAAGGTGCACCCGAAATTGTGTTGAACTTTTCGTCGTTGAGTGCCTCTGAAAAAGATAATTATCTTAGTAAACTATCAGAATTTCAGAGCAAAGCATTTAGAACATTGACATTTGCATTTGCCGAAATCAACGATGGCGATGCTGTTTTTGCCGACGGAAAACTAAATGTTTCAAACTTGACTTTTGCAGGTATTTTTGCCATATCTGACCCGATACGATTAGACGTTCCTGCAGCCATAAAGAGTTGTACATCAGCGGGTATCGAGGTAAAAATAGTTACCGGCGACACATCACTTACCGCCAAAGAAATTGGTCGTCAGATTGGTCTTTTGACCGAAAATGACACAGATATGGCTGTGATGACCGGCACTGAGTTTGCCACCGCCACCGACGAAGAACTTGTAAACCGTATTCACGAATTAAAAATACTCTCGCGAGCCAAACCCAACGACAAAGAACGTCTTGTAAAACTCTTAAAACGAAGTGATTATGTGGTGGCTGCCACCGGCGACGGCACCAATGATGCACCCGCACTCAACGCTGCCGACGTGGGACTTTCGATGGGCGACGGTACGGCTATGGCAAAAGAGGCTTCTGATATGACTGTGCAAGACAATTCATTTGCCACTATAAGCAACGCCGTGATGTGGGGACGATCTCTCTACAAAAATATTCAGCGGTTTATAATGTTTCAGATGACGATCAATGTAGTTGCCTGTCTTATTGTGCTTATTGGCGCATTTATCGGTACACAGTCGCCCTTGACGGTTACGCAGATGCTTTGGGTGAACCTTATTATGGACACATTTGCAGCCATTGCGCTTGCATCTTTGCCACCGTCGCACAAGGTGATGAACGAAAAACCGCGCAAGGTTACCGACTTTATTATCTCAAAACCAATGATGAAGAATATCTTTGGTCTTGGCGGATTGTTTACCATCATATTGCTTGGTATTCTGATAATTATGCAGCATAGCGATGTTACTTCGGTGTTAGATTTGTTTGCCGTTTCTTTAACACAATACGACGGACTTAGCGCATACGAACTGAGTATGTTTTTCACCATCTTTGTGATGCTGCAATTTTGGAATATGTTTAACGCCAAGGCTTTTATGACAGGCAAGTCGGCATTCGCAAATCTCAAAAACTGCAAAGGATTTTTGCTCATTGCAGGTGTTATCTTCCTTGGTCAGATTCTAATTGTAGAAATCGGCGGACAAATGTTCAACGTTACCCATCTGCATTTAAAAGATTGGGTTATAATTGTTTTGATAACTTCGCTTGTGATGGTGATTGGCGAAATAGGCAGATTACGTAAGTCTGTTGCACATAATTAAGATTTAATAATATTTTTATATCTTATTTAACTTTTATACGTTATATTTGCGATATAAAACAATACTCAAAAATCGCTATGGGACTTTTATTAAAAATACATCCTGACACACCGCCTTTGCGCTTGATACTCAAAGCGGTAGAGATTCTCCAAAATGATGGGGTGATTATTTATCCCACCGACTCGGTATATGCTCTTGGATGCAGTATGAACAGCAAAAAGGCTCTTGAACGTCTTGCCCGTTTTAAGGGTATCAAATTAGACAAGGCGTGGTTTTCGTTTATCTGCAAAGACTTG
>JAGCVU010000066.1 GCA_017962175.1 Bacteroidales bacterium
AGTTTGAAGACAATTTCGGTGTGTCGGAAAACGCAGCCAAAAAGCAGCAGACCAAGATGAAGAGCGTATTAAAACTTGACAAGAACTTCCACATCTATATTCACGGCGACGAAAGCCGCATCCGCCGAGGCGTTGACCCCGAGACGGGAATGAAGTTCTACCAATTTTACTACGATGAAGAAGAATAACATTAACAGTACGTTACGATAATGAATCTAAACTATTTCATCAATATAGAAACCTCTACCGACATCTGTTCGGTATCGCTCAGCCGCAATGCCGAAACCATTGCGTTAAAAGAGAATCACGAACGCAACCACGCGTCGGCAGTTTCGCGCTACATAGAGGACATTTTATCAGAGAACAACTTAAAAGTGAGCAACTTGTCGGGAGTAGCCATAAGCAAGGGACCCGGCTCGTACACAGGACTCCGCATAGGCACATCCACCGCCAAAGGAATGGCTTACCAATCGGGCATAAAGTTAATTGCAGTTGACACTTTGCAAGCTATGGCGTTAAAAGTTGTTAATAATAAGGATATTATCAATAGCCCCGAGACGGTGGTCTGCGCCACATTAGACGCCGGACGAAACGAGGTATATTCCGAGGTTTTTGACCTGAACAACAACTGTTTACGCACGTGTCAAGCCGAGATTATCACCCCCGAAAGCTACGCAGAATATTTTAAGGACAAATACGTTGTATTTACAGGCAATGCGGCAGCCAAGATAAGCGGCATAATCAAAAACCCGAAAGCGGTGTTTGCCACCGAAATTGCTCCCTCTGCCGACTATATGGCTCAGCTGACTTACAGACAGTTTATCAACAACCAATTTGAAGACGTGGCTTATTTTGAGCCGTTTTACTTGAAAGACTTTATTGCAGTTATCTCAAATAAAAACGTTTTAAAACACTAACCTGATGAAAACTACATTATTAACCATTCTCATTATGACTTCGGCACTATTCAGCACAGCACAGAATGCCGCATTCGGACCAAAGGAAAAACTCACATACGAAATCTATTACGCCTTTGTTACCGGCGCAAAAATGACTCTTGAAACCCGCTCCATTAACTACGAAGGCAAACAGATATTGCACGTGAAGGCATTTGGCAAAACTGTTGGTCTTGTGGACAAGATCTACAAAATCAGCGAAGATTATCAGTCGTGGATGGATCCAAACAAAAACTATCTGCCTTACAAATCGTTAGAAGATGTTCACGAAGGAGCTTCATACAACCGCAAAATAACAGTTACATTCGACCACGAGAACAACACCATCAACAGCACCAAATCGGGCGAGCACAAGGTGAAACCCAACTGCTACGACATTGTTTCGGCTGCATACTACCTCCGTTCAATGGATTTGAGCAAGCTCTACAAAGGACAGGTTGTATCTGTCAACACTTGGTTTGGCAACGAGGAATGGCCTCTGCAAGTTAAATACATTGATACAGAAACCATTAAAATTGGCAAGCTCGGCAAAATCAAATGCTACAAGTTTGTGCCTGTGGTAGAGGTTTCAGGCGTATTCACCGACAAAGACGCGCTCAAGCTCTGGATCTCAGCCGACGACAACAAGATTCCTATCCGCGCTCAGATGAGTCTCATGGTAGGTTCGGCAAAGGTCGACCTCATCTCTTACGAGAATTTGCAGAATCCTACAGGATTTGTGAAATAATCACGGCGCCTTTCTAAAATCTTTGGGACTTACGCCGGTCTGTTTCTTAAAGTATTTGCCAAACGAACTCTGTGTGGGGAAATTGAGACGAAGCGATATTTCCTGAACGCTCAGTCCGGTGTACATCAGCAGAGTTTTGGCTTCGAGAATCACATAATCATTGATCCATTCGAGTGCGGTGCGTCCGCTGCACAATTTTACCTCGCCGCTAAGGTAATTGGACGTGAGACACATCCTGTCGGCATAAAACTGAACACTGCGCTCGCTATTGTGATATTGCGATAAGAGCGTCATAAACTGCTCGAAAATCTGCTCGTTGCGCGAAGCCTTATATCCACGCCTATCTCCTTCTCCCTCCATCAAGGAAACTATGGTGTATACAAACGCCTGAATAAGACTTTGGATAATATTCGGAGTCTCTTTGCGCGGATTGCGGATATTCTCGCGGATCAAAGGATAATAATAACGAAGCAAAGTCAAATCGTCGTCAGAAATCTTCTTCATAAAAAACTCGGGCGAAAAGTAGATGCTCTGCGACCAAAGACTGATTTTTAGTTCGTTGACCAATTCGGGTGCAATCACTCCGGCGTATGCTTCGAGGTTTTCGCTACTGATAATCTGCAATATATCGCTACTACGGCAAATAACTATGGTATTTTTTTCAACAGTATATTTAGTAAGATTGATGCTGCATTCCATACGTCCGCCGGTGCAAATTAAAATGCTTACAGCATCGATACGGCAAGGATATTTAAAGAGCTCCAAATATCCAAGGCGGTCGGTGATGATGAGCTTGTCGCCATAAGCAGTGGCATAGGTGAACGGCTGTTTGATAAGTTCCGCTATGGTTATGGGCGATAGAATGTTAGGCATAGCGTAAGATTTTTATACCCTCACCCCTATCAGCGTCATATCGTCAACCTGCGGACGACCGTTGCGCCATTCGGTAACGCAGTTGTCCAGCAGTTGGCACTGCTCCGACATTGGTTTGGTGTAGTTGTCCAAAAGGAAAGCCAAGAGGTTTTTGGCAAGGAATTTCTTGCCCAGAGAATTTTTGTCGGGACCGCCCGGCTGGTCTTGAATACCGTCGGACAATGTGTAGACCACATCACCCTTCTCTATATCCTGCGTATAGGAGGTAAAATGGTCTTTTTCTTTGAGATAACGACCCACGGGCATGCGGTCGCCTTTGAGCGTGATTACCTCGCCGTTGCGTATCAAGTATGCGGTGTGGTTGGCACAGGCATAATACATCTTCATAGCGTTGAAATCGTAGCAGCAGATGGTCATATCCATGCCGTCGGACATCTTATGCTCGTTATCCGATGAAATAAGTGTAGTCTTGATAAAGTCGCGCATGCGGTCGAGAATAGTGCCGGGGTTTTCTGCGTCCTGCTCCGTTACGCAAAACTCTTTGAGAGCCGAAAGACCGAGCATAGAGAGAAAAGCGCCCGGAATACCGTGACCTGTGCAGTCGGCGGTAATCATCACATGATATTTGCCGCACTGGGTAGCACGGTAAAAATCGCCGCTCACAATATCCCGAGGACGGTAATAGATAAAGTTTTCGGTGAAAAGCGCATCCACATCAGCCTTTTTCGACACTGCGGCGCTCTGAATTTTTTGGGCGTAGTTGATACTGCTGAACACCTTTCGGTTAATATCCTCTATCTGGTCGCGCTGAGCGGTAATCTCGTCGCGCTGAGCAAGAATTTCGGATTTCTGCTGGTCGAGACGACTGTTTTTCTCGGCTAATTCGCGGTTGGATTTCCGTTTGATATTCAGCATTCTAACAATGTAAAACACCAAAAGCGAACCGAGCACGAGTCCGCCAATAAGGGCAAAAATCAATATCCGCATCCGGCTCTTGGATGCTTTAAGCTCACGTTTTTCCGCCTCGCTTACCTTCATAGCCTGCGAAGTTTTAAAATCGGCAATCACATTGAGTGCACTGTCGCTAACATGAGCCATTTTAAACTGATGCATCTTGTTGTTCGCCTCCAACGCGCCCTTATAGTCGCCAAGATGCTCGCGGGCATGATAGTCGTATTCGTAAAACATGGCAAGAAGGTCTTTGTCGCCGCCGTCGTCGTGCAGATACTGACGGCATTGGTTGAGCACCTTCAACGCCTCATCGTACAATTGGCAGTATTCAAGATAATCGATATAAACCAGCTGCGAACGCACATAATTGTTGTGTTCGCCCATGTCGAGCTCACGCTGAACCACCTGCTGCAAATAGTTGCAACCAGTGTCGGCGTATGCCCTGTAGCCTGTCTTCTTTGCCATCTTGATATATGCAGAGGCGAGATAGTGGTAGGTGTCGAACTTAGAATCGTCGCAATAGTCGGTGGTGATGGTGTCGAAAATCATCGCCGCCTTTTTGAGGTAATAGATCTCAAGTTTCGGATTGTTTTCTTGAGCAAACCCGAGCGCCTGATAATCCTCAGCCACGCCCACATAGTTGCACGACAAGGAATCCAGGTTCAACGCCCTGGTATAATACTCCTGAGCCGATTTGTTGAGACCCATATCGTAATACATATTACCTATCGACTGGCACACATACGACACGTCGAGCGTATCGCCAAGACTTTCAAAAATATCAATAGCATTGGTGAAATAGTGAAACGCGCTATCGCTCAAATGCAACTGATGATAGCATTTGGCTATGCTTACATATTTTAAGGCGCATTGTTCTATCTGAGATGATTTCAGGTAATACTCAGCAGCCTTTTTGTTGTAGGTTAACGCCTCGCGGGTCTTATTTTTGAGATAATAAGCCCAAGCTA
Organism: Bacteroidales bacterium; assembly: GCA_017962175.1. Taxonomy (GTDB): domain Bacteria; phylum Bacteroidota; class Bacteroidia; order Bacteroidales; family UBA3824; genus UBA3824. Next base: position 4,476 of record JAGCVU010000066.1, read on the forward strand.
TGTAGCTGTAATTGTCGGCAATAAGGTCAACATCCTTTTTACTGCAATTGTGCAACGACAGCGAGGCGTATTTAATCACAGTGTCGGTATTGTCGGACATTTCGCCAATCATACTGTAATACATAGCCTTCTCGCTCTTAGGAGTATTGGGCCTAATAAGCGAAAGAATGCTGTCTACCTCATTTCCGGCAGAGATCAAAAGCAACAATATGGCTGCGAACAGAGATTTCATAGCACAAAATTACAACAAAAATTCGAGAAAGCAATGTTATCTGTATTTCATTAGAGCATTTTATTCAGCTGCGTCTTTCATAATTACCTTTCCCAGCTTGATAGCCACCATAATTCCTATGATAAACACCACCAAAGCCAACCAATAGATTTCGGTAAGACCTACTAACGCACTGATAAAAAAGGCGATAGCTATGAGGGCTATTAGTTTGGCAAACTGTCGGGCATATTTCTTCTTGTCGCGGGCCTTGTTTACCGAGTAGCTTCTTGGCAGCAAAGTGTCGCCTGAAATAAAGGCGAACGCAGCACATAGTAGCAGTCCACCTCCCATTGCCGACATCATAATTGTATAAACGTATTCCATAATTACAAAATCATTAATTATTATGTGCAAATATACGAAAAAAAAAAGCCTTGTTTGATTTATTTTGTAGTTTTGCACCCTAATTAACAATAAGAACAATGTTATCGAAATTAACAAAACAGGGATTTATTTATTATGTTGTTACGGCACTGATAATTGCAGTGCAATTTTTTCTCTATCTCTCCAAAAGTTCAATATCATCGAGCATGGATACCACTGGATGGCTATTCTATACCACGGCTTGCTTGTCGCACGCTATGCTTGTTGCCCTCATTCCGTTCATACTTTCTATAATAGTGGCGGCAGTATCCAAAAACAAGACAGCCACCTCCATTACACACATAACCTTGGCATCTTTTCTCAATATCATCATCTATATCAACAGCTTCGTGTTCGCGTTTTTCAGATTTCATATCAACGGCATTGTGCTTGAGATGTATTTTGGCGACGGTAGCGACGATATTTTTCAGTTCGACATCTCACTCAAAATCAAAGTGGCGTTTATTATAGCCGTCTTTATTGCAGCCAACGTTATTCTATACAAAATAGCAACGTTTTTTTACAGTAGAAAGGCTAAAATATACTTTGTACCCATTTTTATAATATTCTTTATCACCCTGACATATTCAAACTTTTGTCACGCATGGGCTGCGGTAACAGAAAAACAATCGGTGCTAAAAAGTGCCGCACATATCCCCTATTACTATCCGCTCACTGCCACGCGAATGATGAAAAACATGGGCATTATATCGCAAGACGACCTTCTGAAAGCCGATTTTGGCCATCAGACCGACTTTAAATATCCAAAAAACAGTATCACCGCCCAACCTCCTCAGAAAAAGACTAATGTGGTGATTCTCGCCATTGATTCGTGGAACTATCGCGGACTTACCGAAGAAACTATGCCCGCCATATACCGTTTTACACAAGACAACATACTGTACACCAATCATTTAAGTTGTAGCAACGCCACCCGAGGACGCATTTTCGGAATGTTTTTTGGCGTGTCTTCATATTATTGGGGCGACTTTGAGATGACAGGCACCACTCCTGTGCTGATAGATGAGCTGCAACAAAACGGCTACCAAATGCAGACGTTCGCGTCGGCAACTCTCACTGAACCGAATTTTGAAAAACTGATTTTCCGCAAGGTGCCTATCAATCCAAACACCCAAGGCTCAACAGTTTACGAACGCGACTGCCAGCTTACCCACGATTTCGAAAAGTTCTTGGACACTGTGGACACGCAGAAACCGTTTTTTGCTTTTCTGTTTTACGACCTGGCTCACAGTTTCCAATTTCCCAAAGAACTACCCAAAAAGTTCACCCCGTCGTGGGAATTTGCCGACTATATGCAGTTAAACAACGACTTAGACCCTACTCCGTTTTGGAATCTCTACCGAAACTGCCTCAACGCTGTGGACTCGCTGGCTGGTATGGTTATCGACCGGATGATAGAAAAGAACCTTATGGACGACACCTATTTAATAATAACAGGCGACCACGGTCAGGAATTTAACGAAAACCATAAAAACTACTGGGGACACGGCGGCAATATCACATATCCGCAGATTCATATTCCGCTGATTATCCACACTCCCGACCATCAAAAGGGCGTGTTCACCTACCGCACCACACATTACGACATCTCCACCACCATTTTGCAAGACATTCTCGGCGTAACCAATCCTGAGGAAGACTACTCAATGGGACTAAATATCAGCGACTCTACTTTCCGCGACTGGCACGTAGTGGGCAATAAAGAGAATTTCGCGTTTCTGGTAAAGGACGACAACATTATCGAAAAACGCAAAAGCGGATCGTTGGAAATCAGCGACTCGCACCTCGACCCTATCGACACGTTCAAAGTAAACGCTGTGGAACTAAACAACGCCATCAAAAAACTCAACTGGTTTTACAACGAGGAGTAATATTACCTTAAAATTAACCAATAATACCTACTAATAGTGGTAAATATCCCATATTCCCCCGTTATTTACTCCAATTTTCCCTTTATTTTTGGATTGCAGTGTAACGCTTTTTGCCGTACATTTGCAAAAAAATGTAAAGGTAATGAACAAAATTTCAATCATAGCGGCGGCAATGATGATAAGCATTTCGGCAAATGCACAAAGGGTGCTAACATTAGACAGTTGCCGCGCTATGGCTATCAACAACAACAAAGACTTGCGTATGAGCGAGATTGACCGCGAAATTGCCGAAAACAACAAAAAGGCGGCATTCTCTAAATACCTTCCAAGGGTCAACGCCGTGGGCGCCTACGTCTACACCAGCAAAGACATCCACCTCATCAGCGAAGAGCAAGAACAAAAACTCCGCGGAATGGGCACAAACCTCACAAGCCAAATTCAAGATGTAAAAAACAATTTTGCCGAGCAATTGCAACAAAACATTCAACAGTTGCAGCAGAATCCGCAGTTTTTGCAATACCTGCAATCCAATCCGCAAGTGGCGCAGATGTTTCAGGGCGCAATGCAGAATTATGTGCCGCAGTTGATGCAGACACTCCAAAGTCCGGGCAGATTAGAGCAGAGCCTTGCCCCCATCGCAGGTGTGGGTGGTGAAATTGCCGACGCGCTCACCCTCAACACACACAATATATTTTTAGCGTCGATAATGCTTACCCAACCCATTTATATGGGCGGTAAAATTGTGGCTTACAACAAGATAACCGATTATCTATTGCAGGTAGAAGAAAATAAAGAAACGCTTGCTAATCAAGAAATTATAGTTAAAGTAGACGAAGCCTATTGGCAGATAGTTTCGCTCGAAAGCAAGAAACGTTTGGCAGAGAGTTACGCACAATCGCTCCGCACATTGGAGGCTAATGTTGAAAGAATGGAGGATCAAGGTTTTGCCACCAAAGCCGACGTACTTAATGTAAAAGTTAAATTAAACGAGGCTGAGGTTACTTTGATTCAAGTAGATAACGGTCTTGCACTTTGCAAAATGTTGCTTTGCCAAATATGCGGAATGCCTTTTGAAACTGAGTTTACACTTGAAGATGCCGACCAAAGCGATATTCTTTTGTTGGCTGATATTTCGGAGGCGGAAAATATTGACACTCTGAATGTTGACGGCAAAAACGTTGACCGTCCCGAACTGAATTCTTTGGAACTCGCCACCAAGATTTACGAACAGAAGGTAAAGGTTGCCCGTGCAGAATTTCTCCCAAATGTGGCTCTCACAGGTGGTTACACGTGGACAAACCCCAACAGTTTCAATGGTTTTGAAAACAAGATGAAGGGTATGTGGACAGTGGGTATAGGTGTAAAAATCCCCATTATAACAGGCGGAGAACGCATCTACAAGACCCGCGCCGCCAAACTCGAAGCCGAAAAAGCATCGTACAAGTTGGAAGAAACTCAGGAAAAGATTGAACTTCAAGTAAAACAATCGTCGCAGCACGTTATTGAGGCTGCCAAACGCCTCAGCACAGCGCAAAAGAGCCTTCAATCGGCGCAAGAAAACCTCCATTATGCCAATGTGGGATTAAAAGAGGGCGTTATACCAGTGTCGAACGTTCTGCTTGCTGAAACCGCTTGGTTACAAGCACAATCCGCTATGGTTCAGGCTAAAATAGACCTCAAACTTGCTCAGTTGTACTTAAACAAGGCTACGGGACAGTTGAGAATTGGCAATTAACAATTCATAATTCACAATAAGTAATTAACAATTAGTAATTAAGATATAATACTATGAACAGAAAAGTAACGGCAAATCTATTGTTTGCTGCGGTGATTTTAGCCGTAATCGCAGTAGTGATTATTATCGGATTAACCAAAACCGACCCCGAAGAGATTATTCAAGGCGAGGTAGATGCCACCGATTATCGCGTATCGTCAAAAGTACCTGGACGCGTTGCCGAAATCCGTTTTGAAGAGGGCGACCGAGTAAAGAAGGGCGACACGCTCGCAATTCTCGAAGCACCCGACATTATGGCAAAACTTTCGCAAGCCAACGCCGCTTATTCTGCCGCCAAAGCCATCGAAAACAAGGCTCAAAACGGTGCGCGTCAAGAACAGATTCAGGGTGCATTTGAAATGTGGCAGAAGGCAAAAGCAGGCTTGGAACTTGCCAAATCAACCTACGAACGGGCCGAAAATCTTTATAAAGAAGGGGTAATCGCAGCGCAAAAACGCGACGAGGCAAAAGCAAACTACGACGCAATGTCTGCCACCGAAAAAGCCGCCAAAAGTCAGTACGATATGGCTGTAAACGGTGCTCAAAAAGAAGACAAGGCAGCAGCCCGCGCTCAGGTAGAACGTGCCAAAGGCGCTGTGTCGGAAGTATCTTCTTACATCGACGAAATGGTGCTTATTGCCACTGCCGATGGCGAAATCACCGAAATTTATCCCGAACTTGGCGAACTTGTGGGCACAGGTTCTCCCATTATGAGCATCTCTAAAACCAACGATTATTGGTTTGTGTTCTCGGTTCGCGAAGATTTCTTGCCTGGAATCAAGGTCAACGACCAAAAACAGGTGTACATTCCCGCCCTCGACAAAACCGTGGACGTTAAAATTTCGCGTATGAAAAACGTGGGCAACTTTGCCACCTGGAAAGCCACCAAAGCATTAGACAAATACGACCTCAAAACTTTTGAAGTTCAAGCCAAACCCCTCAACCAAAGCGAAGTAGAAGGTCTTTGCATTGGTATGTCGGCAATATTGAAATAATGCATAATGCATAATTCATAATTCACAATTAACAATTCAGA
>JAGCVU010000067.1 GCA_017962175.1 Bacteroidales bacterium
AATACAAAAAGGCTATGGCATACTACAAGATTGCCGAATCGCTCTTTGCCATCCGCAAACCCATCGACAAACTCGAAGAGGTGGTAGACAACGATATGTGGCCGTTACCCAAATACCGCGAACTGTTGTTCATCAACTAAGCGCGTGATTATTAGACAATCGTTATGTGGTAGAGACGCGATGAATCGCGTCTCTACTTTTTTTGTTGGTGAAAAAATAGAAAAAAAATTTGCGTATCTCTTGAAATCGTGGTAAATTTGCACATTCGTAACTCTTGAAATCGTGAGAGAATTAGTAATGTGTAACCATTGAAACCGTGATAGTATGGAACTTAAACGCAAGTTTTACAACAAGTTAGTAAATTGGAAACAGACCTCCAACGGTTCAACATCAATGTTGATAGAAGGCGCAAGACGTGTTGGCAAAAGTTATGTGGCGGCGGCATTTGCAAAACGCAACTATATGTCGCACATTATCATCGACTTTGCCAACATCGATCCTGCGGTAAAGGCAATTTTTGAAAATAATTCCACAGATTTAGATCTGTTTTTCAACAAGTTGTCGGCTTTCTATGGCGTAAAACTTCATCGCAGAGATACTTTGTTTGTTTTCGACGAGGTACAACTCTATCCCAAAGCGCGACAACTTACAAAATACCTTGTAGCCGACGGCAGATTCGACTATCTTCTTACGGGTTCGCTCATTACGCTCAAAAACAATGTTGAAACCATCGTCATTCCGTCCGAAGAAGAAAGTTTAACAATGTATCCACTTGATTTTGAGGAATTTCTATGGGCTGTTGGCAACGAATCGATGGCAGATTACATATCCGAATGTTTTTATAGCAAAACGCCACTTGGTCAGGGAATGCACCGCAAAGCGATGGACTATTTTAAACAATATATGCTTGTGGGCGGTATGCCTCAGGCTGTGGTCAAATATGTTGAAAGTCACGATTTTGAAAAAGTTGACACCGAAAAACGCTGGATTCTGAAACTATATCGAAACGACATTTCTAAGTTTGCAAAAGGCTACGAATCAAAAGTGATGGCAATATTCGACGAAATACCATCGCAACTATCCAAACACGAAAAAAAGTTTTCACTGTCGTCGCTTACCAAAACTGCACGTATGCGCGAATACGAAGATTCGTTTATGTGGCTTGCCGACGCCAAGGTTATCAACCTTTGTTTCAACAACACCGACCCAAACCGAGGTCTCGGGCTCAATATGGAACAATCGTCGCTAAAATGCTATATGGCAGACACAGGATTGCTGTTTAGCCTCGCTTTTTCCGAAACTGAATTAATGGACAACGAAATTTATAAAGCGATACTTTTCGACAAACTGCAACTCAACGAAGGAATGTTTTTGGAAAACATTGTGGCTCAAACGCTTGCAACATCAAACAAAAGGTTATTCTTTTATTCAAGGAGTTCACGCGAAAATCCCGACGACCGTATGGAAATAGATTTTCTCATAGCCGAAAACCGCAAAATTGCCCCGTTGGAAATAAAGTCGTCGCGTTATCAACAACACGTATCCTTAGACAAATTCGCCGCCAAATTCAAGCAACGCATCAGCAACCAATACATTATCTACACCAAAGATTTGATATTAAAAGACGGCGTAACATATATTCCGGTATATATGGCGGGATTGCTGTGACATTTTCCTCCCCCCATCCGTATTTCCCTTACTCACCATAACAAAATCTCGTACCTGTGGCGAGTAAAAACTCGTACATTTTTTTATAACCCATTACGAACAATCGGTATTGCACAAAAAATGCCGCAGAAATAATTTTGCGTTGTGTAAAAATCAAAACAAAACGCAAATGACAGACATAGGATTATACTCTCACGAAAACGAACACGATGCTTGCGGTATCGGTTTGCTCGTTGACTTGAAGGGTAACAAAACCCACCAACTTGTGGCTGACGCACTTACCGTGCTCGAAAACCTCAAACACCGCGGTGCAGAGGCTGCCGACAACAAAACCGGCGACGGTGCCGGTATTCTCGTGCAAATTCCGCACGAATTTATCCTATTACAGGGCATTCCCGTGCCCGAAAAACTTAAATATGGCGCGGGAATGGTGTTCCTGCCCAAAGATAAAGCACTCGGCGACAAATATTTAGCCGCCATTATTGAAGAAACCGAAAACGCAGGTCTCGAACTTTTGAAAGTGCGCGAAGTGCCCGTTAATTCCGACATTCTCGGCGAGGAGGCTCGTGCTGCCGAACCACGTATCGTCCAAATCTTTATCACAGGTGCCGACGATGTTGCTCGTTTCGAAACCCAACTTTACCTCCTACGCAAACGTATCGAGGCAAAAATCCAAGACAAGGATTTCTATGTTGTCTCGCTTTCAAATAGAACAATCATATACAAAGGTATGCTGTCGTCGATGCAATTGAGGCAGTATTACAACGACCTTTCAAATCCAAACTTCACAAGCGGTCTTGCCCTTGTGCACTCACGTTTCAGCACCAACACATTCCCCACTTGGCCATTGGCACAGCCTTTCCGTATGCTTGCCCACAACGGCGAAATCAACACCATCCGTGGCAACCGCAAATGGATGGAGGCTCGCGAAAGCGTTCTCCGCTCCGAGGCTTTGGGCGGATTAGAAAACTTCTCGCCTATTATTCAGGCAGATATGAGCGACAGCGCAGCGTTCGACAATGTGCTCGAATTTTTTGTCCGCTCAGGAATGAGCCTGCCCCACGCTATGGCTATGATGGTGCCCGAATCGTTCAACGAAAAGAATCCTATAAGCGCCAAAATCAAGGCGTTCTACGAATATCACTCCATATTGATGGAGCCTTGGGACGGTCCTGCCGCCCTCATCTTTACCGATGGTCGCTATGCAGGTGGAATGCTCGACAGAAATGGTCTTCGTCCTGCCCGTTATGCCATCACCACCGACGGAAAACTTATCCTTTCGTCGGAGGTTGGCTGTCTGCACATCGATGCCGACAAAATCAAGGTTAACGGTCGCCTCAAACCCGGCAAGATGGTGCTTATCGACACCGAAACAGGTATCATTCATTCCAACGACGAAATCAAACCGCAACTTGCCGACGAATGCGACTATTCGGAATGGTTGCAAGAAAACCGTATCGAACTTGCCAAACTGCATTCAGGTCGTCACGCTGCCAACACGATAGATAATTTTAAGCAAAAACTCCGCTGTTTTGACTTTACCCGCGAGGATATCGAACGCACCATCACTCCTATGTGTGCCAATGGGCAAGA
>JAGCVU010000068.1 GCA_017962175.1 Bacteroidales bacterium
TCAAAGCCGAATTGTTTGGTAAGTCTAATCTTTTTTTGCATTTTCTATTGTTTTGTTTTTTATTTCAAAAGTACTCATAATCGACTCCAACTGCCAAACGAGCAGTTTTTTGTCTTTCTTGCCGCCGTAAGCGTAGGCAAAAACATTGATCATCTGAGCGTTAACTGTATCCACGAGCGATTGGCACACAAATGGTCCGCCCATAAAATCGCCTTTGGTTTCCCACAGTCCGCGCATCTCCGAAACGTAGTTTCCACGGCGCATATACGCCTCTTGGATAGGCTCAAAATATTTTGAGATAGCCATATAACTGCCATCGGCGGGACCCGGAACATTCAGCATCAGCACGCTGTCGATTTTTGCCAAAAGACTCTGTTTTTCAAACGATTTGGGACCTTCGTATGGAAAATTGAAAATCAGTAATGCCTGACTGCTTATGCTTGTTTCGTTGCTGATCCACACAAAGTTAGGCTTGTTAACGTCTAAATTGTAACCCTTGGGAATGTATACCGAGTAGGGGTGCGATTGGCTGAGTTCGTTTTCGAGGTTTGCCTCGCGGTATTTGTTGAAATATGCAAGATAGCGTTGTTTTTCAGCGTAAGAGAGTGTGTCGTAGATGTATTTTTCTACTTTGAGCCACGTGTTGTAAAACGCCGAATCGTCCTTAGCCTTAATAGTAATCAATATCTGCGGCGATGCGTAACGGTCGCCCTCCACTTTGATAGTAGGTTTTTCGTTCTGAGGGTTGATGTCGCAATAGATAATGTTGCGGGTTTTGCGCAGCATATCGTTGTAGGCTGTTGGTTTAATGCGTATTACCTTAAACGAGGCTTCGTCTTGCGGAAGCACCAACACCGGCTGTGTGAGCCAATTAAACACTGTGTCGCCCACATATCCGTCGTACGAATCGTCGTTCATTACCACTAAAACGTCGCCGGTTTTGCCTGCGCTCGAAGCCATAAATTTGTCCATAGCGCCACTTCCACCGTTGCACGAAACAACAAGTGCCGAAACGCAGATTGTCAGTAATTTCGCTATCTTCATATTTTTATATTGTTTAGTTAAAAAATCGACCTGATGATGTCGTTGCCAAGGGCGTAAACCATCAGCAATATCAAGAGAATCATACCTATGGTTTGAGCCACTTCTAAGAACTTGTCGCTCGGTTTGCGTCCTGTAATCATCTCAATGATAGTGAAAAACGCGTGTCCACCGTCTAATCCGGGAATAGGAATAATGTTTAATACTGCCAACATTATCGAGAACAGCGCGGTGAGGTTCCAGAATGCGTACCAATCCCACGTGCCGGGGAAAATCTTGGTCATTGTGATAAAACTGCCCACCTGTTTGTAAGCCTTGGTTTCGGGGTTGAAGATGAGTTTCCACTGACGGCAGTACTCTTTTATTTTGTCAACGCCTTTGCTTATACCTGCGGGAAACGACTCAAAAAATCCGTAGTCAATATGCTTATATTCAAGAAAATCGGCAAATCCGTAGGTGTAAACGCCCATCTTGCCCGATTCGGGAATGGCAAACTCTATATTTAAGGTGTCGTAGTTTTCGCGAACAACAGTGAATACTGATGTCTTGCCTTTGTTTTCTTGTAATTTGTCGCGCACTTGATCGTAAAATCTGCAATCGGCGCTGTCGATAGCAATCACAAGGTCGTTCTTTTGAAAACCTGCTTCGTCGGCTGTGCTTTCTTCGGCAAATTCGCCAATCTTAAATGGCATACGGGGCGAAATGCAGGGTGTTTCAAGACTTAGCATCTTGGCTATGGTGCTGTCGGTGAGGGTAAAAGTTTTGCGTTCGCCGTCGCGCTCCACGGTAATAGTGCGTGGGTCTTTGAGAAGTAGGTCGATAAATACGCTGTTGAAACTGTCGGCGGGTTTCTCGTTAACTTCCAATATCTTATCGCCGTTGCGGAGACCAAATTCGTATGCAACTGAGTCTACCATAATGCCGTATTTGAGGTTTTGCACGGGGAGATAGTCGCTACCCCAATGAAAAGCCATCATAGCGTATATCAGCATAGCCAACAGCACGTTAACCACCACGCCTGCCACCATAATAATAAGGCGTTGCCAAGCGGGTTTTGAGCGGAACTCCCACGGCTGCGGGTCTTTTTTCATCTGTTCGAGATCCATACTCTCGTCGATCATTCCGGCAATTTTTACGTATCCGCCAAGCGGAAGCCATCCTATGCCGTATTCTGTTTCGCCGCGCTGTATCTTAAAAAGGCTGAACCAAGGGTTGAAAAAGAGGTAGAACTTCTCCACCCGGCATTTGAAAATCTTTGCTGTGATAAAGTGTCCGAACTCGTGGCAGATTACCAAGAGGCTGAGGCTCAGGATCAACTGCCCTATTCTTACTGCAATTTCCATTGTTGTGTCTGTTTCGTTTTTGTCTATTATTTTGAGTTTACAAAATTAGTAAACCTTACGGCTTAAAACAAATTTTTTTTAAAATTCGCTTTAATTATTGTTTTATTATCATATCTTTGCATTTTGAAAATATCAATGCAATGTTCAGGCTACGAAGGAAAAACTACAAGATGGACATCGACGGCGTGGGCGAAGTTACCGTAAAGGAGTTTGCCACATCAAAAGGAATGCGCATAATAGTGCATCGCGACACATCTGTAACAGTAACACTCCGTCCCGGCATTGCAAAAAACAAGGTGGAATGTTTTGTACGTCAGCATTCTGCGTGGATTGAAAACGCCAAAAAACGTTGCGCCCGACGAGCCGAAAACTCGTCCGTGCCTACCTCAAAACGCACTGTTGACCCCGCAGAACTGCTACGCCTGCGCACATCTGCCAAGCAATACCTTCCCGAGAGGGTTAGGTTTATTGCCGAGAGGTTTGGTTTTAGGTACAACACCTTGAAAATCAACCGTGCGCGTACACGTTGGGGCAGTTGTACATCGCGAAAGAATATCAATCTTTCGTGTTTTTTAATGCGGTTGCCGATGCACCTTGTTGATTTTGTGATACTTCACGAACTTTGCCACACGGTTGAGATGAACCACGGCACTCAGTTTCACGCCCTGCTAAACAGGGTTTGCGGCGGACACGAAAAAGAGTTGAACCGCCAACTTAGAACGTTTAGAATTGACTGAAACAATATATTTTGACGATAAAAAATGGAAAAAGCAGTTAGCATAACAGTATCAGGAAGGGTTCAGCAGGTAGGATACCGCCACTACACCCGCCTTGCCGCCCAAGATTACGACATCAAGGGCAAGATTGAAAACAAAGCCGATGGCTCTGTATACATCGAGGCTCAGGGCGAGGAAAAAAACTTGCAAGAGTTTATCGATTTTTGCAAGAAGGGTCCAGTGTGGGCGCGTGTCGACAATATCGACATTCAACCTATCGATGTAAACGAACAATACACAACTTTTGAATCGTAGAACTTAAATCTATATAAGAAGATGAAACGCACAGTGCTTGAAATGCTTAACTCGGCGTCGCAGAATGATGAATTCAAAGACGTTGATTATGTTTCAGATAAAACCGACAAGGGATGGAAAAGCCTCACTTTCAAACAAGTGGCAGAACATTCCGACTGCCTTGCCATCAGCCTTTTGAAACTCGGACTTCAAAAAAACGAGACAGTGGCTATTATTTCCGAAGGCCGCTCGTCGTGGATAGTGTCGGAATATGCCGTGCTCAAAGCCGGTGGTATTTCGGTGCCGCTATCGGTTAAATTGCAGCCCGACGAACTGATGTACCGTATCAAGCACGCTGAAACCAAGTTTGTTGTAATCTCTAAAAACTGCGTTAGCAAGACATTCTCGCTTGCCGAAGAGATGGCTCACCTTGGCATTGGCATCATCTACTTAGACAACGATACCGACACTTACGAATCGTTGAAGCATATCAACAACCGCGTTTACCTCTACGACAACCTTATGGAAGATGGTCGCAAAAACCGCGAAAAATATGCCGAACAACTTGCCAAGAGCATTGCCGCCGTTGAGGAAAACGACGTTGTAACAATTAGTTACACCTCGGGCACTACCGGCAATCCCAAGGGCATTATGCTTACCCAACTAAACTATTGGGCAAATGCTCACGACGCTCTAAGATATTTTAAATTAAAGTTTAAAAGCAAAATGTTTGTGGTGCTTCCGCTCGACCACTCGTTTGCCCACACGGTAGGTTTCTACGTGGCTACCCTCTGCGGCATTCATATCTCATTTGTAGACAGTCGCGGCGGTGCAATCAACCAACTCAAAAATATTCCTATTAATATAAAGGAGACCAACCCCGACTTTATGCTCTCTGTGCCCGCCCTCACAGGCAACTTTATGCGCAAGATTCAAGACGGCATCAATTCCAAAGGAGGAATTGCTAAGTTTCTCTTTAACAAGGGTATAAAGGCAGGAGAAAAATTCTACGGCAACGGCTACAACAAGCCCAACATATTTTTACGTATGTGGAAATATCCTATCTACAAACTTGCCGACGCCATTGTGTTTAAGAAAATTCGCAAGATTTTCGGCAACAATTTCCAATTCTTTGTGGGAGGCGGCGCACAGTTGGATATCAAGCAGCAATTTTTCTTCAACGCTCTCGGAGTGCCTGTATATCAGGGTTATGGACTTAGCGAGGCTTCGCCGATTATCTCTGTTAACACCTCTTACGCACACAAATTCGGTTCGTCGGGTGGCGTACTCACAGGCATAAAAGCCAAGATTGTAGACCCCGATGGCCACGAACTTCCCGCAGGTCAAAAGGGTATCTTATGTATTGAGGGATTGAATGTTATGAAAGGTTACTTTAAAAATCCCGAAGCCACAGCCGAGGTTATCAACGGCACTTGGCTCAATACCGGCGATATGGGCTACATCGACAAAGATAACTTCCTTTATGTAACAGGTCGCGAAAAAGCACTCCTGATTTCGAGCGACGGTGAAAAATATTCGCCCGAGGCAATGGAAGATGCAATCGTAAACAGCGGAGAACTTATCTATCAGGCAGTTCTCTACAACGACCACTGCAAATACACATCCGCCCTCGTTACCTTAGACGCTCACCGCATTAAGGATTACGCCAAACGCAACAACATCACCGACCCGCAAAAAATGCTCGAAGCGGTGAAGAAATCGTTCTTCTCGTTTACCACCGATGGCGCTTACAAAAATAAATTCCCCCGTCAGTGGATACCCTCGGTTTTCCGCATTATACCCGAACCATTTACCGAGCAAAATCAAATGATGAACTCCACAATGAAACTCGTAAGGTTCAGAATTTTACAGAATTACGCCGATGTGCTGAAATCAATGTACACCGCCGAAGGCAAAACCGACTGCCAAGAAAATATCGACGCAATTAAAAAGTTGATGTAAAAAATTGAAAATTTTGTTTGCTTTTAAAAAAATAATATCTATCTTTACCCGAAGAAAAAATCTATAAGTTAGGAACAATGGAAACCATAAAAATAACCGGCAATATGAAAACCCCCTCGGTGCTGTTAGACCCCGAGACGGGCGTGTTGGAACTCGCCGGACGCTCTATTCCTGAGAACACCGAAAGCCTTTACAAACCGCTTTTGGAGTGGGTGGAGGAGTATGTAAAAGATCCTAAACCTACTACCACAGTAAATATTAAATTTGAATATTTCAACTCATCGTCTGCCAAATATCTCATCAGATTTTTGGAATTTGTTACTCAGTTGAAAAAACAAGGTAAAAACCTTATTATCAATTGGTATTACGACGACGACGAACTATTTGAGTACGGTCAGGACTACCAAGACGTGTTGGAGATGAAATTTAATTTTATTGCCACGCAAGAGTTCCAAAATAAGTAAATGCTAATTTTAGGGCGGTATGAAACAGATTGAAATTTCACCGGCTTACAAAGAGACGCTTCTCGGCAGCCTTATCAATGCTCCTGCCGAACTGCAAAAAATCAACAATATCAAAATTAGCCTTATCAACAATGGTAAGGTGTTGGCTGTGCCGCCTTCGTTTGATGTTAACACTTTTACAGTGGCGTTATCTAAGTATGTTACCGATACTCTGAAACTTAAATCTCAACAATCTACCGACCACGACCTTAATATTGTTACATTTCACCGCTCGTTTCCCCCGGGATTAAAAAAGGCGGTGGTATATTTTGTCAACGGTAAATACCTTTATATCAACGTTGTTCCATACAAATTTATCGAAGACGCAAATTATTCCGAGGGCAAAATTTCGGAACTTTTAACTTCGGGAAGCACCGAGCAACTTTTTCAGTTTGCCGACGACTATATCTTTTCGCTTTATCCTGAGTCTGTGCAGAAATCTGTTGGCACTCAGGGACGTTATTTTGAAAAAATGGGCTTTGGCATTCGTCCGCTTATCGCCTTCCATTTAGACGACGACGAGGGTCTGCTTGCCAAACTTAATATTTATAAGGTGGAACAGAGTAAGGTGAATGCCCTTACATCTGTGGCTGCCAAATCGTTTTACGTACTCACTACCAACGGCGCGTATATTTTTTGCCTCGACCAAAATCTCAATATCAAATATGCCGAAGACCTCAGCGGCGTGGAGATGCAGGTAAAATCGCGTATCGGTCGCGACACCGTGGTTTGCGGCTCTACTTCGTGGATTACCAATCGCGATAATGATTTTCTTTACGACGAAATCTGCAAACTCAACAATGCCGATAAAGCCGAGAAAATGAAGCACTTGGCAATTCTCAATTTTAATTTTGCCAAGACCAACGAAGAAACTCTGCTTGCTTCGCAATTTCTATTGCAGTATGCAGAGGAGGCTAAGGACGGATTTTTTACCTTTGCCGCTCAGTTTTTGGTGATGAAGGCTACCAACCACAGTTTCGACGATGTGGACGATGAGGTAACGCTTAAACTTATTTCGCTTGCCTCTGCCGCCGTTGCCGATACCGATTTGTATAAAAAAGCGTTGACCCTTACCACCGATTTTAAATTAGAAAAACAGGATATTGCGGTGCTGATGCACATTTTTAACCGCACCAAAATGCCGCAAGAGCAATACGAGCAATACAACAAGACTCTTGTAATGCTCAAAGACCGCTATCTGAAACTCGAATCCGACACTATTAATATTATATTAGCCGAAATTGAGACAGCAAAAAAACTTCTCACTACCAGCGACCGCAAATCGGCAGAACAAATTGCAGAATCGGCTCTCAACCGCATTGTCGATGAAAGTGCTTTGACTCTTGCTCCTGATGCTCAGCACACTCCCGACGAAAAATTTTCGGGTGCGTTTATTTCGCCCCTTGCTTACGAGGTAATGTTTAATGCCTCTGGCGATCCTAAACAGTCGGAAAAATATTGTGCGCTCCGGGCTTGCGTTAAGCCATTGAGCGAGAATAATATATCTAAACTATCGGCAATTTCTGCCTCGGCTCTTAAAGACCGTGCCAATGAGGTGCTGCTGCTTTCCGACCACGAAAAATTTGCCGCTCAAAATATCCGTGTGGATAAACGCAAAATTAAAGGTACATTTGCAAAAACCACCGAAAGTCTTCTTAATCATCCTGCTATGAATAAGAAGATGGCTTTTGCCGACTTGAAATCGTGGCTCGACAAAACTACTCCCGAACTTTTTGACTCTATTGCCAATTTCGGCGAAAAGGCTACCTCTGCCAATTATCCCGCTCTTGCCGAGGCTGCCGAATATGTGGCAAAGTTTTTTGAGATAGAAACTCCCGATGTTTACGTGTTTAAGGGTGAAAAATCGGTTGGCGTAACATCTTACAACGCTGCAAAACCTTTTATTGCCGTTGGTTTCAGCCATCTTGATGTTGACACCGAGCGTTACCTTTCGCCAAACGAACTGTTTTTTGCACTTGCCCGCGAAATGGCTAATATCAAATCGGGATTTACCAAGTTGCTGAGCGATAAATTGTTCCGCGATTTCTTCAACTCCGGCGCAATGAATATCGACAAGATTTCTACCTATATTCCGGCTCCGTCGTTTATAGCCAAAAACACAGATTATTACGACAAATACCGATTTGCCTCAAATGTTTTCTGCGGGTATCCTCTGTGGGAGAGTTTTGAATCTACCGACAAGCAGATACTTGTTTCGCTCGAAAAGAAACTGTCGATTATACATTACAAGCCGTCAACACCTGCCGACCTCAAAGTGTGCGAATATGCCGCTGTGTCGCGCCTGATGTGCCATTATGCCGACCGCCTTGGTTTGCTCTTTGCCGGAAATATCGTTACCGCCACAAATGCTATTATCAAAACAGATGTGGATTTTGTTGATCTTTTGGAACTTACTAAGGCTATGAGCGTTACCGAAATTGCCTGCGCCAAAAATACCGACGGTGGAATGCTTCACGCCGATTTTGCGCTTAGAATCGAAGATTTGATTTCGTTTTATCTCTCCGATAGTTTCTCAGCATTAAGCAAACAGATTTTTGAATAATTCTTACACCTTATATAATAATGGCTCTTATAAAACCTCTTTTGGGACATACTCCTCAGTTTGGCAAAAACATTTGGCTTGCCGACAACTGCACCATAATCGGCGATGTGGTTATGGGCGATGATTGCAATGTTTGGTTCAATGCCGTAATCCGTGGCGACGTACACTATATCCGCATTGGCAACCGCGTTAATATTCAAGACAACGCCTGCCTTCACGCCACATTTAAGACTTCGCCCCTGAATATCGGCAACAATGTTTCCATTGCTCACAACGCCATTGTGCACGGCTGCACCATCAAAGACAACGTGCTTATTGGTATGGGCGCAATTGTGATGGACGACGCCGTGATAGAGGAAAACTGCATTGTGGCTGCCGGAGCCGTAATTACAAAAGGCACCAAGACAGAAAAAGGCAGCGTTTACGCCGGATGTCCTGCAAAAAAAATCAAGGACGTGGACGAAACGCTGCAAAAAGATTTAATCAACCGTATAGTTGATAATTACGCTATGTATGCCGATTGGTATCGGTAGTTAGTCGTTTTTCAATAGATGACTCCAATCGTTTGTTAGAGAGTCGGTTTCGGCTTTTGAAATCGAGGCTTTGGCAAGAGTGCCGTTGTTGTAGGTGTATTTCAAAAACTTTTTGGGCGCGCTTGCCGATGTTTGTGTAAGGTAAAATACATCGTAATTGTTTACACCTGTGGGTATGGCTTCCATTTTCATCTTGTTTTTCTGCTGCCAAAAGTTTTGGATTCCGATGAAGAATGTGATTATCTTTTTGCCTTCGAAGTCGTAGTCGGTGACTATGTCGTTTTTAGACAGCGATTTGTAGTCGAAACTGAGGTCTTCGGCGGGAATTTTTGAATATATTTCCAACGCCAATTGTTCGCCTTTGGCATCATATTGTTTTTCGGGGATAAAGTTTTCACCGTCCCAAAAGTAGTGGGTTTCGTAGTTGCCACTGTATGCGTCGTCGTCCTCAAATTCGCCATAGTATTCGTATTTGGCGGGTTTGGCTCTAAAATCGATGCAAGAGCGGTCGAGAGTGATGAGTATTGAGGCGCCTTCTGATATTAGGGGAATAGTGGAAACAAGAGTGGAAGGGTCTGATTGCAAGCAATCTTTGCCTACGGGTTTGAGGTTTTTGTCGGTTTTTGCTGCTTTATAATCCGATACCGAAGTCTGCGGAATGTCTACTTCGGTTTGAGTAAATGTGCCGTTTTTGTAGATATATTGGGCAAATTCGCGTTTAAGATTTTTTTGTTGCTCATCAGCAACCCAATACGGAATGTCCACGCCTTTTTGGGTTAAGATTATATAAGAACCGTCGGTTAGTTTTTTGAACATATAGCATTTTACGCAGATGTCAATGGCATTGTCGGGATATTGACGGGTGTAAGTTCCATTGTCTAAAAAATTTGCGGAGAAACCGTTGCTTGAAAAATATCCATTGTGAAATTCGCCCAATCCATCTGTAATTTTGTATTTTGCGTTGAGTTTTTTCCAAATATCCTTGCACTCGGTGGTGATTTCTTTTGAATCTTCCAACTCAGATTCGAATGTAATTTGCAGCGGCTCAATATAAAAGCGGATTTTTTCGATGTTTGAGTTTTCGTCTTTGGCATAGAACGAAATCATAATGTCGCGTTTTTCGCTCTTGTTTCGTTCGGTTCGGCGTGTAAGCACATAGTATCCATCTTTGTTTTCGGCGGTAAAATCGGGAGCGCTTTCGCTTTTGTCGTAGGCGTTTTTGATGGGATAGCCCACAGCCAAAGGTTTTGACGATGGTACGGTCATCGAATTGTTTCCCCAAGTGTCGGATGTGTAGTTAATCTTTTGCGCAAAGCCGATTTTGGGGCTGTAAATGGTTATGGATGTGATTTTGTCGTCGGTGCATTCAAAATCTGCTATTTTTTCGCCGTTTTGGTAAATAGTGTTGTTCTCCAATTTTGCGTCTTTTGCCACTCCGTAGTTTGGCAAGGAGTATCCCAAACGTAGCGGTCCGCAACTTCCGTATTGGCTTATGAGGTTGGCAAGTACCGCAGAATTAGGATCTTGAATAAATTTTTCGCCGTCCCAATTGTAGCGTATTGGCCAAAAATCGCGGCTTACCATAGTAAAACCTATTGTGTCGCAGAGTACTGCGCAGTCGGAGTAATCTTTGTTGCGGTATTCGGTAAGCGGCTGCACTTGAATGCCGGGCAGTGCGGTTTGCTGAGTGTTGTCGGTGAGGTTTCCGTCTTTGTAGAGAAACGATTGCAACGATGCTCCGCTGTTTTCGCCTACTTCGCCTTGTGCATAGTTGTAAAGCACCGCAGTCCACGATTGGTCGTTGTTTTGGTAGCATTGCAGTTTGTAGTATACAAGGGCTTCCCAAGAGCCTTCCGCGCCGTCCACAAGGTTGTAGAATATCATCCGGGTTTTCTGCGGGTAGCGTTCTTTTTGCGATGCGCCGTTGAAATAATCGCCGAGTTCTTCGTCCATCTGCCATTTCTTAGCCGCTGCCACCTCTTTTTTGATGTCGGGATAAGTGGCTTGAATCTTTTCCCAAATGATTTTTGCGATTTCTTCCTGCGGCTCCACATAGTTGAAAAGCGGTGCCGAGGGTTGCTGTTCTTCAATTGCTGCTGAATCGCTGTTTTGGTCAGAGCCGTTGCCCTGACTGCCTCCTCCGCACGCCATCAATGCCAATGCTGGAAGGAGTAATAATAGATGTTTTTTCATAATGAATTGATTATGTGAGTTAATTGTCAAATACTTCTGATGAACACTTCGTACAAATCGGCTACGTTTGTGTAGTGTGGTTCACGTTTAGACAGTAAATCAAGTACTATGTTGGTGTCTAAAAATATCGTCATTTGTATTTTTCGTTTAAGTAGTCTGCAATCGCATTTTTTTCGTCCAAATCTTGCGGAAGAGTAATTCCGAGGTCAATCTCTTTTAAAAAGTTGGTAACCTCGGCGGAATGAGTTTGTGGACGTTTGAATGTTATTTCTTTGGCTTTTGAGGAATTTTTTGCTGCCTCTGCCTCTGTCTCTGTCTTTTGTAGACGGAACGTGTCCAATATGCCGAGAATCGATTTTAATAGTTTGAAATCAAACGTGTTGTTAAGATTCAGGCTCTTAATTTGGTCTATAACCGTTAATTGTAATTCGTGTGCGCTCATATTGTTTTATTTTTCTCCGTAAAAATATAAAAAAATCTCCAAATCCGTATCGCCGTTCTCTTTTTTTTGTACATTTGTGTAGTTACAAATCATATAAACTTGGTTACTATGACACAGGACGAAATTTTTACACTTATCGACCTCCCATACTCTCAGGATGGTTTAAAACCCGTTATCAATGCCGAAACTGTGGCTTTTCACCACGGTAAGCACCTTGCTGGTTATGTTAAAAACCTCAACGGACTTGTAAAGGGTACCGAATATGCTCAAATGCAACTTGAAGAAATTGTCTGCAAGGCTTCGGGCGCAGTGCTCAACAATGCTGGACAGATTCTCAATCATAATCTCTATTTCTTGCAGTTTTCGGGTTCGCCCAAGAAATCCGCTCCCACAGGTGCGCTCTTGGATGCTGTAAATAAGGCTTTTGGAAGTTTTGACGCATTTAAGGCTGAGTTTGAACAAAAAGGCACCACGCTTTTTGGTTCGGGTTGGGTATGGCTTGCCAAAAATCCCGACGGTTCGCTCGTAATCACTCAGGAGGTAAACGCCGCCAATCCTATTCAAAAAGGACTTGTGCCGCTTTTGACTTTTGATGTTTGGGAGCACGCATATTACCTTGACTACCAAAACCGCCGCGCCGACTATTTAAAGGCTTTGTGGAGCATAGTTGATTGGAGCGTTATCGAACAGCGTTATTCAAAGTAGATAATCATATTCTGCCACGAAATGAAATTTTTACGTTTCGTGGCAGATTTTTTGGGTTAAATTCTGCCACGAAATGAATTTTTTTAGTTTCGTGGCAGAATTTTTATGTAAAATTTTGCCACGAAATATAATTTTTGTATCTTCGTGGCAGAATATTTTTGTGTTGTATGTTATGAAAATAATTGGTAGAGAACAACAAATCAGTGAATTAGAAAATATTTACAATTCTGATAGACCAGAATTTGTAGTAGTATATGGTCGCAGACGTATTGGTAAAACATTTTTAGTTCGTGAACATTTTAAAAATCGTTTTGCTTTTTACCATACAGCATTGTCGCCTGCCGAGTTGGATCCTGCCCAACTTGCCGAAAAACAACTTATTGCTTTTGCTACCTCGCTTACCAACTACGGAGCAGCGTTAGACCATATTCCAGAAGATTGGTTTGAGGCTTTTCACGAATTGCGCAAATTGGTTAGCAAATATCCTAAAAATAAGCGACTTGTAGTTTTTATCGATGAGATGCCGTGGCTCGACACCAAAGGCTCGGGTTTTATAACCGCTTTCGAGAGTTTTTGGAATGGTTTTGGCGATGGGTGCCATAATCTTGTGCTTATTGTTTGCGGTTCGGCAACTACTTGGATTTCAGATAAATTGATAAACAACTATGGAGGACTTTATGGCCGTATAACACGTCAGATTTGTCTCGAAGCCTTTTCTTTGCGTGAGTGTGAGGATTTTTACAAGAATAATGGTTTAAACTATGGTCGGTACGACCAAGCCATTCTTTATATGGCTCTTGGCGGCGTCCCTTATTATATGTCGTATCTCAAAAAGGATTTGAGTGTGGCTCAGAATATCGACAATCTGTTTTTTGCCAAGAATGCCGCCCTTAAAGATGAGTTTAATCGATTGTGTGCGTCGCAATTTTTGGAAAACGAAAAATATAAGTTGGTGCTTAAATGCCTAAGTGGTCGTAGGTTAGGCTATACCCGCAAGGAAATTTCAGAAAAGACCAAGTTGCCTTTTGGCGGCGGGCTCTCAGAAATACTCAAAGCCTTGGAAGTGAGCGGATTCGTTATGCCTTATACCTTTTATAAGGGGTCTAAACGCGAAGTTTATTACAAACTTACCGATTTGTTCACCCTCTTTTGGATGCATTTTCTCAACTCTTCCACACCGCCCAAGACCGACTATTTTTCAACAATGCAGCAGAGTGCGGAAGTTAAGTCGTGGCTTGGATTTGCCTTTGAGGAACTATGTTTTGTACATCGTAGCCAGATAGCCAAAGCCTTGGGCA
>JAGCVU010000069.1 GCA_017962175.1 Bacteroidales bacterium
CGCCGTGAACCAGCACATCCAAGCCAACCTCCTCTTGCCATTTTACGGCGCGGGCGGTCTCCTCTTTCAAAAGGCGGGTGTAATCTTGGTTTGAGAGTTCTCCCTTGCGGTTTTTGGCACGCCACGAACGCACTTCGGTGGTTTGCGGAAACGAGCCAATGGTAGTAGTGGGAAACTTGGGCAAATGCAAACGCTCCTGCTGTTTTTTGGCACGGGCGGGATAAGCACTTTTGCGGTTGTAATCATCTGTTGTAACGGCATTTACCCTCTCCCCTACTTTGGCATTGTGAATAAGCGGCGATTGTTTGCGGTCGGCATTATCAGCAACATTCTGATTATAAATATTTTGCAAAGCGGGATCGTTGAAATTTTCGGCCAATGCAGCCAGCGTTACCACCTCGGAAGTTTTTTGGCAAGCAAACGCCATCCAACGTTTAATTTCAGGTGCAAGCGACTGATTATCAGTTTCGGCGGCAAGGTCGTAAGGCACGTGCATAAACGACGACGAAGCACCAACCCAAACCCTATGCGCTCCAAGACGGTTTACAGCCTTGCGGATTAAGGCAAGAGAGGCGGCAAAATCGTTTTTCCAAATATTGCGACCGTCAACCACGCCGAGTGAAAGGATTTTGCCATCGGGAACAGCGTTGATAATGCTATCAAACTCTTCGGGAGCACGCACAAAATCAACGTGAACAGCCTCCACAGGCAACGAGAGGGCAAGAGCGGCATTGTCGCGAAGTCCGCCAAAATATGTGGTGAGAACAATTTTTAAATGAGTATTGTTGCGGATATAGTTAAACGCCTTGGTATAAAGGGCTTTAACCGTATCGTCGAGGTCGAGCACAAGACAAGGCTCATCAATCTGCACCCATTCGGCACCAACTTTTTCTAACGATTTCAACTGTTCGGCAAACACAGGTAAAAGACTATCAATAAGGTCGATACGCGAAAAACCTTCTTCCTTTTCCTTACCGAGCAAGAGAAACGAAACGGGACCCAAAAGCACAGGTTTGGTAACTATTCCGGCAGCCTTAGCCTCGGCAAACTCGTCGGCGGCTTTGGTAGTGGTTAGGCTAAATTTCTGATTTTTAACAAATTCTGGAACAATATAATGATAATTGGTGTCGAACCATTTGGTCATCTCCATAGCGATAACGTCATTGCCATTGCTCTGAACGCCGTGAGCCATAGCGAAATAGAGGTCTACCAAATTGTTTTTCAGTGCGTTGTAACGCTCGGGAACTGCACCGAGGGCAAGAGTTTGGTCGAGCACTTGGTCGTAAAACGAAAAATCATTTGAAGGAATAAATTTTACACCTGCTTGCGATTGTATCTTCCAATTTTCTAAACGGATAGCACGTGCTACTTCGAGTAATTGTTCAATAGAAGACTTTCCGTTCCAATATGATTCTTCGGCTTTTTTGAGTTCGCGGTTGCGGCCGATACGCGGAAAACCGAGGACGTTAGTTTTTATTATTTGAGTCATATTCTAAATTTTAAATTAGTAATTCTGCCGCAAAGTTGAAACACAAAACTTTACCATACAAACATTTTTAAAAATTAAGGAAACTTTGCTTTTTATCCCGAAAAAACTATAACTTTGCAGCAAATTATCCTTTAAAACTAAATTTTTACAGAATGGCAAAATTAGACGAAACCGACATCAAGATGCTCAACGTGTTGCAAACCAACTCAGACATCACCACCAAAGAACTTGCAGCCAAAGTAAACCTCACCCCCTCCCCCACCTTTGAGCGGCAGAAACGTCTTGAACGTGAGGGATATATCGATCATTATATGGCTGTTGTCAACCCCGAAAAGGTGGGCAACGGACTTTTGGTGCTCTGTGGCATAACGCTAAGGCAGCACGCCAAAAACCTCGGTCGGCAATTTGTGGAATCGGTGCAGCAAATACCCGAAATATCAGAGTGTTGGAACACCTCAGGCGTTTACGATTTTATGATGAAAATCTACGTCCGCGATATGAAACACTACCAGAGTTTTGTGCTCGACACCCTTGGCGAAATCGACTGCATAGGTTCGCTCAACAGTTTTTTTGTAATCGGGACGGTAAAAAGCGGCGGCAAAGTGCCGATAAATGGAGATAATTGATATATTTGCAAAAAAATAACGATATGCTTACCAACGGAATTTACACACACACCTACACAGTCAACGCGTCGGATATGACGCCGCAATACAGGCTTACGCCAAACGCTATGGCAATGTACTTTCAAGATAGTTTTGCAAGGCTGATGACAATCCACAAATTTGCCGCCTTCGACATTGAAAAACAACAGCGTATGTGGGTAATTACCGAACTAAATTTAAACATCAAACAAACCGACATTTATTGGTCGGAAGCATTCACGGTAGAAATTTGGGTAAGCGAACTAACATCACTACGGATATACTGCGATTATAGAATTGTGCGCACCCACGACAAGGAGTTAATAGCCTCTGGCACAAGTCAATGGAACATTCTTAATCTCGACACCAAACGTTTAGAAACCACAGATTTTCTTGCCGAAAAACTCACCGTTGTGCCGCAACTAATGACCGAAAGCCACAAAAAAATCCGGTTTCCAAAGGCGCAAACGGCAGATATGCAAATAGAGCATCACCCCACGTTGCTCGACCTCGATTTCAACCATCACGTTACCAATCGCAGTTATTTAAGCATAGTCTTGCTGACAATGCCACCAGAAATACTTGACACACAAAGCATAACGTCGCTCACTGTTCATTGGCTCCACGAAACATATCTCAACGATACTCTCACGTGCAAAATGTCGGATTTAGGCAACGGTCAATATCTGCATACCTTAACCAACAACCAAGGCGTTTTAGTCTGCGAAGTAATGAGCCAATGGCAACCCAAAACCGAAACCAACGATATATGCCAAGTGCTTAATCGAGATTTGTAACCTCCTCATCTACAAAAATATGAGCAACGATTTCACCCGATATCCATTTGATTTCAAGACCATACGTGTAATAGAAGACACAAAGGATAAAAATCACAAATATGTGATTGAGGATGTGATGTGCATTTTTTTTGACAACGGACATAATTATTGGGAAGGGCTAAAACATCAACTATCAGCAGCCGGTTTGCGTCAGCCGTCGGCATATACCACCTGCAAAACCGAAAAAGGCACAATAGATGTGGCTACACGTTGGCAGTTGTTGCAGATTATCAGTTACATTCCTCACCGAAAGGCAAAAAAAGATATGGTGAAGATTTGGCTCGAAAATAACTCTAAAACCAAAAAACAAATAATAGAGACACCCAAAAAACAAATAATAGAGAAACCCAAAGAACAAAAAAAAGAGAAACCCATTCATAGTGATTCCGATTTTGATACAATTGAGCGCAATGGTGCTATTATTTTTGCAAGTTTCACATTTTTAGGAATTGTTTTCGTCTTTTGGACAGGGTTACCGGTATTATTCGTTCTAATATTCGTATTGGGAATTTTCATTACTTTTGCACATTTGGAGTATAACTGCGGGGTTGGCAATGACTTTTTTGAATCACGACAAATAAACAAAGCAAAAAACACTCATTATAAATTACCCAAACAAATTAGCAACAAAATAAGTTCTATTTTTAGTCGTAGATTGATGACTTATAAAGAAAGGGTGGAAATAGTTAATGAGGCTGTAAATTTAGGTGTAAAACTGAATTATATCCAAACTCATCTCAACAATAAGTTGAAGAGTAATATTTCATTATATAGAAATGTTGATTTAACAAGATGCGTTAAATGTAGAGAAAAAATTCCTGAGGAATTAGAACAATGTCCGTTTTGTGGCAAAATGCAGATATGGCCTGAACTTCATAAACTTAGTGCCCTTGCCCTCAGCGACCGTGTGCTAACCGACTTAGAACGCCACACTATTGCAAACAAAGCAATTAGAAACGGTATCAGCAGCGAAGAAATCAACCAATATTTAGACGATCAACTCAATTTGCGTTTAAAATCATACACCAAAGTAGACCTCCGCGATTGTCCTTACTGCGGTGCACAGATTCCCCTTATCAGCGACGAATGTATGTATTGTGGCAAACCACTCGAACATATCGAAGGCAGCACCAATATAGCATTTAACATATCAGGCAAAGAAGCCGACATAATTCGTAGCGAAAACCAAAGAGTGGAGCAAGAGCGTCACGGAATTACAAACTGTCCCGACTGCGGTGCACCTTTCCCCCTCATCAGCAATATATGCGAATCTTGCGGTCACGTACTCCACGAACGTACCGAAAACGCCCTCAATATCAAAAACCTGCTTACAAATATGCAGCGTAGTATCGACCGCGTAAACAAAGCGCCCAAACCAACAGTATTGCAGATTATAATGTATTGGTTTTATTATATACTGATGATACTCAGCATATTTGCCTTTATTGTTGGCATAATTGCCGAGAGCGAGGTAGGAAAAATCATCTCATTGACAGGCTTTATCGGAGGTATTATTGCAATGGGAACAAATGCGGTGCTAAACGACACAAAATCACCTGTTTTGATAGCCGACGGCGAGTATTATAAGGCAAAGCACTCATACGAAATGTTTGCACGCGAAGTAGACACCCTCTACGGCGATGATGACGAGGCGCAGAAAATGCTCAGCAATTTTTCATCAACGCTAAAACTGCTAAAAAGAGAGCGTTACCAAAACCGAATCAAAGTGGGCAGAATAATACTAATAACAGCCTTGGTGATTTTGGGAGTGGTAACATATTTTAGCGTCAAGGCAGAAGATTATACACAGCCCCACAAAGAAAACAAAGAAATCACAATTCCACCAAATACCGAATGGGCATTGAATTTTAGCAAGCATTTAGAGCCATATCCACCAGAATCGGGCGTACAAGATAATTTGAGCGATTTTTTGAGAGCCAACAAGGGGGCAGAACTCTCATTTGTGATGGGCGAAGACAACAACCAACCTGTTTTTCATTGGAAAGTGGCGCAATTGGAACTTTTGCCGGGCGAATCAGCCGACACCAATCATATATTCAAAAATGTGGAAATAGGTATTCAATTATTAGATAGCAATTGTCAGCAAATCAAAACATTAAGCATCTGTTTGGCAAGCAGAATGCCTTATCATAATTACAATACCATAATCGACAAAGGGGAAGGTCATTACTATATAGATTTTTGGTCGAAGAATTACACCTCAGAAGAAAGCATACTTTACACAATCTCCGAAAAAGCGGTTTATTACACTATCTATTACAACACCAAACACTCTAATTATTAGCACTATGGACGATAAAGCAAGATTTCAGAAAATACAATCACAATTGGAGCGGTATCTGTACGAATACAAAAACAGTTTTCCAAAAAACATTTGGCAGATTATCGGAGTTGACATACCGTTTGTAATAATGGTAATTTCGGTGTTTGTGGTAGTCAGGCTGTTAGGGTTTGGCATTGGGGCATTAGTGCTGATAATATTAATGTTGCTACCGTACATACTGATGTGGTCAACTCAATCAAACAGCATTTGGACCAAGATATGGAAAAAACGCAAAACTTACCGCGCCGACAATCAAGCCATCTTAGACAAAATCCACGCAATAGACACATCAGAATTTGAGCAATATCCCGACGTGAAGCGATATTTAGAAAACTACCAAAGCGAACTCGCCGCCGAAACCATCCGCAAAGAATCTATCACCAAGAGTCACAAAAAGATAATGATAATAGGTTCGATAATAATTGTGGCAGGGGCATTGCTCTCATATACCACCGAAACAAGAATTAAATTGTTTCACCCCACCATAGTTGACAAAAACGAGAAACCACAGTCGCAAGAAATTCAAAACGTTTTCACCGACGGGCAATTCTATTCCACTCTAAAACTCACCCCAAAAGAACCCATAGCCGTTATTTCACCTCTCAACGGCGCAACCAAACAAATGATAAAAGAGGATGACAAAACTCTGAAAATATTTTTCAGGGAATTTAGCGGGGTGAGCCACTATCTCAGAATCAAAACTCCACAAATGTCTAAAACTGCTACAAACCGTTTTGAAAGATTTCGCCTAATTATCACCGACACCACAGGGCATCCAATCAAAAACATACCATATTTTGATTTTAAATACCTGCAATATGGCACCAACCCGCCCATTATAGAATCTTACCCTATAACCATCAACATCGAAAACCACCCCTACGAAATCATCCGCCGAGTAAAGTACCTACAAGAAAACGCCGATAATCTAAGGTATGTAATCGAAGGTTTAGATTAGCACCTCCTCAATTTCGCATTGATGTTTTTTCTTTTCGTCGTAATTGATGCCGATGAAGAGAATTTTGCCGTTGTAATGGTCGAAGGCGTGGAAATATTCTTTGCTCTTGATTTTGGCTATGGTGCGGCCGGGGGTTTTGTTTGACTTTAATTCTATAATCATTGGCGGATATTTGCCGTCGGGGTGCAAAGGTGTGTAAATCAGGTCGGCAATGCCATTTCCGGCAGAGGTTTCTTTAAAAACGGTGTAATAATTGAGCGCGTCGATAAACGCCAAGTAAACCGCCGAGGCAAGTGCCTGTTCGTTTTCGTAATTGCGATGCGATGCCACGTGGATATGGCTGCGGTTGAGGGCTTTGGCAACTTCGCTGCCGTTGAGTTGAAGCGTTTGATTAAGTAATTCTTCCGAAGCCTTGATTATTTGGTCGGTAACACGGTAAGTTTTGTCATCTTCCAAAGCGTTGAACCATTCTAAACGAACTTCTTTGTTTGGTATGCGGCAGGTTTGGGTGTTGTAGTCGTAAGCCAAATAGCCAAGGTGAGTCAAGTAAGTAAAAACATCATCTTTTACCATAAAATCAGTCAAAGTGTTGAGATACATACCAATATCAACTTTTACACTTTCGCCCGAAAGCATTTTCACAACATCATCTTTCATACCTTCAAAATTGGCATTCAGACGATCGATAATTACCTGATACGAAGAAGTTTTGCTCCAATGTCCTTCAAAACGGCGATTGTTTATACTTTTTATCACCGATTCAGGATTGTAAATGTCAAAACCATTCTGACTATATCCTTGATACCAATTTTTACATTCGGTGTGGTTGATTTGATATTTATCGCAGAGAATGGCAACTTCTTCGTCGGTAAAGCCAACATACTCTGACAATTCTTTTGCATCAATAATTGTGTATTCATCAAAATTATTGAGTTTGCTTTGCACTTTGTCGCGCACCACGGGAAGGATACCTGTAATGTAGGCAAGCGAAATGGCAGGTTTGAGGGTATTGCTTTTAAACAATCCGTTTAGAAATTCCAAATAGTCGGCAAATAGTTTAGGCGAAACATTCATCCGCACCAACGAATCGTACTCGTCGAGAATAATCACAAAAGTTTCACCTGTGGCGGCATATACACGCAACATACAATCGGCTATGGTTTCAGCACTTGAAAAATCAACAGATGAAAACTGCGTTTTAAACTCCGAAATAACAAAAACAGACAATTTATTAAGCATCTTGTCCTTAACCTTGGCATTCTGATACTCGCTTGCAACATCTATTGCAATAAAATTCAGTTTGTTAAGATATTTTTCATAATTATCTGCCTTGGAAATTTTTAGGTTTTGGAACATCTCGCGCGAATCGCAACCTTTTGAATAATAAGCACAAAGCATATTGGTAGCGAAAGTTTTTCCAAACCTTCGGGGACGTGATACGCAGATATATTGATTGCATTTGTCGATAAACTTGTTTAATTCGCTAATCATCATAGTTTTATCAACATAAATATCGGCAGCCAAAATTTGCTTAAAGCCAACATTACTCGGATTCAAATAGATGCCCATAATATTGCGGTTTATTTTTCGGCAAATATAAAAAAAATGGATATATATTGCAAATTATTCCCCTACCCCTCCACCACCTTATCCCTCATCGCCTCGGGTAAAAGTGGGCGCACGGTGTCAATGCAGCCAAAGGGAACTACTATGCGCTCAATGTTGGTGCAACCCTCAAAGGCGTCTTCGCCAATCGACAGCAGTCCTGCGGGAAGGTTTAGGGTTTCGGCGTTGACAAGTTCCGCACAGGCGTAGGGCGCAATATTCTGAATAATGTCGGGTAGGGTTATCCACTGGTTTCCTATGCCCCAATGCGACACAAGAGTGTAAGTGGCGTAGTCGATAAGCATATTGTCCTCCACCATAAAACGTGGCGAACGCGACTCTACATTCAGCGCAGACACACACCCTGCGAACACACCTCCGCCTATCTCGTTAAGCGATTCGGGCAGCACAACGTGGCTTAGTTGCGAACAGAATGCAAACGCCTTGGCTCCAAGATATTCCAACCCCTGCGGCAGAATCACCTCGCTCAGATGCCAACTACCTTGAAAAGCCTCATCGCCTATCTCCTTTACAGTTGGCGGAAGTTCCAGAGTTTCAAGTGAATCGCAGGCATAAAAGGCGTTGCAACTGATAAATTCAAGATTTTTAGACAAAGTGATATTTTTGAGAGCAACGCAGTGAGAAAACGCCTCTGCGCCTATCACCGTTACAGTGTCGGGAATCACAATGCTTTCAAGTTTTGAGCAAAGTTCAAAACTATTGTTGCCGAGATATTTAAGACTATTGCCGAGGTGAATTTTTACAAGGTGGTCGCAAAGCGAAAAAGCGTGATTGCCAACCACTCGGACGTTTTCGGGCAGCGTTACCTCAGTGAGAAACTTGCAATTGAAAAACACA
>JAGCVU010000070.1 GCA_017962175.1 Bacteroidales bacterium
ATTGCCCTACATCGAAAAAGTGTTCCGCAGCGATGCCAACTTCTTTATGATACGCACCGCCAAACACAAAGAGTTGCAGCAGTATATGATCAACAACGGCGTAATTCTCCGCAGCCGTCACGGAATGCCTATGTGCGACAACTGCATCCGCATCACCGTGGGCACACCCGAGCAAAACGATTTGGCTTTCAGCCTTATGCAAAAGTTTGGCGACACCATCAAATAGTTACTAATTGTAAAAATATCAATTATGAAAAGATTTCAAAGTATTATTCTTTCGGCGACAATTACCCTTACAGCGGCATCGTGCACCAATCGCACCGAAGAAATAACCGACAATTTGCCCAAACAATCATATACCGATTCGGCTATAAATAAAGCTCTTGGCATAGTATCGCAATTATCGCTCAAAGAAAAACTTGCTCAGTTGCAGTCGGGTAGCATTTATGTTATCAAATTGGCGTCCGACTCGGTGGGAAACCTCAATTTCGACACCTTGCGCAAATATTATCCATACGGTATGGGATTGATGAATATCGACTTTGGCGGATGTCCTCCGGCAAAATATGCTCGCACCGTCAATTCGCTCAAAGAGTACAACAACACGCTTGCCCACCCGATTCCGATTATTTTTATTGGCGAAGGTCTTCATGGTTTGATGGGCGTTGACGCCACTGTTTTTCCGCAGGCAATAGCCCTTGGATGCAGTTGGGACACTACGCTTCTTAGCAAGGTTTACGCCGTTACCGCCAAAGAATCCCGAGCAAGAGGTATCAATATGCTCTTTTCACCGATTCTCGACCTTGCCCGCGAGCCTCGTTTTGGACGCATTGAAGAGATGTATTCCGAAGACCCGTTTCTCTGTGGCATTTATGGTTGCACAGCGGTGAGAGAATTTCAGCAAGCTTCGGCTAACGGACGTTTAAAAATGGCTGCCACCCTCAAACATTATATGGGACACGGTCAGGTAGAAGGCGGACGCAATGTGGCGTGTTTCCCCGGCTCTGCCAACGACCTTATGAACAACCATTCTATCCCCTTTGAAATGTGCGTAAAAGCCGGTGTTGCCTGTGTAATGCCAGCCTACAACGATGTTTGCGATGTGCCCGTAACGGTAAATCCGTGGCTGTTGAAAGATGTTTTGCGTCAGCAGTTTGGATTCCACGGACTTATTGTTTCAGACCAAAACGCAATTGACCGCATGTACGATGTCAACCATCTTGCTCCATCGTATCGCAAGGCGGCTGAACTTGCTCTTAATGCAGGTATCGAAATCGACATCATTGGCAGCGAAGGCACTTTCCAAATGTTAGAAGAATCGGTACAGAAGGGCGAAATCAACGAGTCGCTCATCGACAAAGCTTTGGTGCGTTTGCTCGTTACCAAATGGCGTCTTGGACTTTTCGACGAGGACAAACCCGTTGACATTCCTGCACTTTTAGAAATCAATCAATGTGCTGAGCATTTAGACCTTGCTCGCGAAACCGCACGTAAAACAATGGTGTTGCTCAAAAACGACGGAGTGCTGCCATTATCCAACAAGATTAAAAAGGTTGCAGTAATTGGTCCTAACGCCAAAACACTCGACTATGGCGGATACACAGCCGAACCTGTAACTCCCGGAGTATCAGTATATGATGGAATTAAAGCCTTTGGCGATGCCAACAATATTGCAGTTTCGTATGCCGAAGGATGCCGTTTGAGCGATTTTGGTCCGTCATTTTGGCAAAACGACAATCAGGCACTTATTTCCGACGACCGTGCTCGCAAAATGATCTCCGAGGCAGTAAGCGTTGCCAAAACAGCCGATGTGGTGGTGCTTTGCGTTGGCGAAAACGTTTCTTATTCGCGTGAAGCATGGCTTGAATCGCACCGTGGCGACCGCGACAATCTTGAATTTCTTGGTCTTCAAAACGAGCTTATCCAAAAAATCAAATCGACCGGCAAACCCGTGGTAACACTTGTATTTGGAGGTCGTCCGCTCAATATCCGTCCCGCAGTTGAAAATTCAAACGCCTTGGTACAATGTTTTTATCTTGGTCAGCAATGTGGCAATGCAGTTGCCGACGTGCTCTTTGGCAAAAACAATTTTGAAGGAAAACTTTCGGTAACGATGCCGTCATCGGCAGGAGCGTTGCCTTGCTATTACAATATGAAACCAAACCGTTTTCGCAGTTACGTGTTTGAAGACCGTGGCGACACAATTTTCCCCTACGTTTGCGACACTGCAACAGGCACTTATAGCTTTGTTTATCAATCGTGGGAACCCAAAACAACCCATGCCACATATCCCTTTGGCTTTGGATTGAGTTACACCACATTTGATATTTCGCAACCAAAAGTATCGCAAGACACCGTGCCGCAAACCTCTGCCGTTACCATTACCACCATAGTAACTAATACCGGCAATGTAGACGGTGCCGAAGTGGTTCAACTTTATATTCGCGACGAGTTTTCATCAGTAGTGCGCCCCATCAAAGAGTTGAAAGCATTTCAGAAGGTATATCTCAAAGCCGGTGAAAGCAAAGAAATTACCTTTAAAATTTTCAAAGAAAATTTGATGTTTTACAATGAATCGCTTCAAAAAATCTTTGAACCCGGCAATTTCCTCGTCTACGTTGGCAACAGTAGCCGCGATAGAGATTTAAAAATTACACATTTTTATATGGAGTAAGATTTTTCTGAAATAAATTTTTATTAAGGGAGATGTGCGATGTGGCACGTCTCCTTTTTTTTATACGTTTTGGTTTTTAAGAGCCTCAATTCTTGATTTCATCGACCTAAAACTTGATTCTTCGATAGTCATTATCTGCATAATCTGTTCTTTGGTTTTGGAGATGTGTTGAAGAATGAGAAACACCTTTTGACGGTCGGAGAGACGTACATAATCGGTTTCAAACGAATACACAAACAAAAAATCGAGGGTTTGGTAATATTCAATAAAATATTGATAATCGTCTTTGCTCCAACGTCCTATCTTTTGGTCGGCAAGTATCTGACCATAAAGCTCTTTGCCGCGTACATATATATCCGAAAATTTTGACTCCAAGGCGCTCACCTTCTGACGCAAAAATGCTATTTCATTTTGGTCGGTTTGAGTGTTTGACTGTTGCAATGCGCTGATTTTCTGATTGTAACTATTGATAGTTTGTTGAGCCTCAGATATTTTACGTGCACGCTCGGCAAGTTTCGACTTTTGATAATACAATGCCGAAACCAAAGCCGCCAACACTATAGCCGATATTAAAATAATTAAGAAAATACGTTGCTGCAAAACCGATTCTAATTGCAGTTTTTCAATG
This sequence comes from Bacteroidales bacterium, assembly GCA_017962175.1. GTDB lineage: Bacteria > Bacteroidota > Bacteroidia > Bacteroidales > UBA3824 > UBA3824. The sequence goes on from JAGCVU010000070.1 coordinate 3,303, forward strand.
TCGTCGGCAAATTTCACTTGGGTAATTCGAGTAGTATCGTATTGCAAACAATCTAACAAAGAATCTTTGGCACACGCCATTTTCAGTGCATAATCGTATGCCAAACGGTAATCATTTTTGGCAGCATAATATTCGTGAAGATAACGATTGTTGCGGTCTTCGTTTTCACCCCAATAACTACCTTCCGACGACTTGTCGAAATACATTTTGGCTTTTTCCTCGTTGCCACGTTTTAGGTAAATGCGTCCCAAGAGCGAGTATGCTTGACGAAATTCATCCGTTTCAAAAGATTTAAGTACAAGTTGCTCAGCCAAAACGTCATCTTCATCGCAAATCAATTCGGCATATTCGTAATAAAAATATATGTTGGCATAATATTTTGGCTCATTGACAATATAATCCACAGCTTTTTTGGCATAAAATTTTGCACTGTCAATATTAATTTTGCCAAGACGAAAACCAAAACACTTTTGATAACAGTAAACCGCTCTGTCGTAATTGCTTACTGCATACTGTGCTAATTTTTCGGTAAAATCATCATATATTTCCCAATGATAACTGTTTATATTTAAAAAAGATAATTTGCTGTAGACACAAAATTTCAATTCGTTGCAATCAGTTTGTTCAGCAAGGAGTTCGGCAGTGCGAAACTCGATGGCAGCCTCGTCGTTATAACCCAAATTATAAAACCTTTCGCCCATAATTAGGTGAGCCCAAGCGAGTTTTTCAATATCATTCTCAAAAAATGAGATGCATTTTACTATTTCGAGACTGTCGAACGAAGGTCGTTCCAACGTGGCAGCCGCCACAGC
>JAGCVU010000071.1 GCA_017962175.1 Bacteroidales bacterium
ATTTACGCAAAAATACTTTTAAATTTGCGCCAAATTTCCAAGCGGGTGTGGCGTAATTGGTAGCCGCGTTAGACTTAGGATCTAATGCCTCACGGCGTGGGGGTTCGAGTCCCTTCACCCGTACATTCAAACCGCCGACGAAACTAAAATTTGTCGGCGTTTTTATTAGTAATTAATTATTTAACAGGGAATTTTGCCCGTAGAAACATCATACAAAATGGATATTAAATTTAACAAAGTTGACGACCTCAACGCAACTATCAAAGTAAGTCTTGTAAAAGACGACTATCAACCTAACGTAGACAAAACATTGAAAGATTATCGCAAGAAGGCTGCTCTTCCGGGTTTCCGTCCGGGCAACGTGCCGATGAATCTTATCAAAATGAAATACGAAGTTCCCGTTAAAGCCGAGGAGATCAACAAAATCCTCAGCAAAGGTCTTTTCGACTATCTTAAAGACAATAATATCGACTATATGGGCGAACCACTTCCTAGCCTCACCGAAAAACCCGAAGGCAACTTTGAGAAGGACACCGATTTTACTTTCACTTTCGACATCGCCCTTGCTCCTCAATTCCAGATTGCTATCGACAATGCATTGAGCGTTCCTAAATACAACATCACCGTTGACGACAAAAACGTTGACACCACATTTGAAAACTACAAAAACGCCGCCGGCAAAAACGAACCTGCCGAAATTTCAGAAGAGAAGTCAATCCTCAAAGGCGAAGTTTTCCAAGTGGACGAAAACGGCGAAAAACTTGCCGAAGGTCTCAGCAACACCACCTCGATGCTTGTTTCTAACGTAAAAGACGAAAAAGAGCGTGCAAAATTCATCGGCAAAAAGGTAGGCGACAAAATCTGTTTCGACCTCAAACAAGTATTCCCCAACGAAGCCGAGGCTAAGGCAATCCTCAACAACAATATGCTCGACTTCAACACCGTAAACGCCAACTTTGCATTCTCTATCAACGAGATACTTACATTTGTTCCTGGCGAACTCAATCAAGAAGTTTTCGACCGTTTCTTCGGCAAAGACAAAGTTCACAACGAAGAAGAAATGCGTGCCGAAATCATCTCGCAATACAAAGCCAACTACGAAAACGAGTCTGACTACCGTCTGTTTATCGACGCCAAAGCCGAACTCTTGAAAAAAGCCGATTTTGCTGTGCCAATGGAATTTATGAAACGTTGGCTTCTCAGCCTCGAACAATACAAAGATTTCGACAAAGAGAAACTTGAAACATCGTTCCCCTCAATGGAAGAAGACATCAAGTGGAATCTTATCGAAAACCACCTTGTAAAAGACAACAAGATTGAAATCACCGAAGACGACGAACTCGCTGAGGAAAAAGAAGTTATGAAAGCCGAGTTTGCACGTTACGGACTTCCTCTTGGATCTATATCCGACGATATGCTCGACTCTTACGCCAAAGAACGCCTTGCAAAAGACGAGGAGCGTCGCCGCATACGTCCCATCGTTATCAACAACAAACTTACAAAAATCATCAAGGAGAAAGCCACCCTCAACAGCAAGGATATTTCTTACGATGATTTTGTAAAACTCTTTGAATCAGAGAAATAATGAACAACAACGATTTTAGAAAATACGCCGTTCACAGCCGTGGAATTAGCGGCAATATGCTCGACCAATACGCTGGACACATCTCAAATATGACTCGCTCGGTTATCGAGGAGCGCGATGTGCCCTTCCGTGAGGTTGACGTATTCTCGCGCCTCATTGCCGACCGAATCATATTTATCGGCACTGAGATTTCCGACCAAGTGGCAAACGTAATTCAGGCTCAGTTGCTCTTTTTGGAGAGCACCGACCCTTCGAAAGATATCCAGATATACTTCAACACTCCGGGCGGCTCGGTTTACGGCGGTCTCGGCGTGTACGACACAATGCAGTATATCTCGTGCAACATCGCCTGCACCTGCACAGGAATGGCAGCGTCGATGGGAGCGGTATTGCTCGCAGCCGGCACTCAGGGCAAACGCTACGCACTCAAACATTCGCGTATGATGATTCACCAGCCCGCAGGATACACCGGCGGTCAGGCTTCGGATATTCAAATCGCTGTCAACGAGATAATTAAGGCTAAAAACGACCTTTACGAAATTCTCTCCGAACACACTGGACAGTCGGTTGAAAAAATAGCCCAAGATTCGCAACGCGATTTTTGGATGAGCGCAGCCGAGGCCAAAGAATACGGACTTATCGACCAAGTGGTTTTCCGCGACAAAAAAGTTGTTTAACCGTTTAAATTGTTAAAAATGTACAGATTAGAAGAAGAAGACGTACCGCAGTCAAACGGCTTAGACAAGTTAATGAGCGGACTATCGTCGATAGATTTCAACAAAAAGTTCCTCGAAAAACGCAGCATTTTTCTTTGGGGCGCAGTAATGGACGACACCGCCGAGCAGGTGGTAAACCGCTTGCTCTACCTTGATATGAAAGAACCCGGCAAACCGATTACATTCTATATCAACAGTCCCGGCGGCTCGGTAACAGCAGGAATGGCAATCCTCGACACAATGAAACTCATTTCGTCGCCTGTTAAGACGGTTTGTATGGGCTTGTGCGCGTCAATGGCTTCGATACTTCTTTCAGCCGGCGAAAAAGGCAGCCGCACAATTATGCCTCACGCCGAAGTGATGATTCACCAGCCGAGCATTGGCGGATATTTTCAAGACAAGGCGTCGAATCTTGAAATCCACGCCCGTCAGATCGACAAAACCAAGAAAATCACTGCTGAAATCCTCTCCAAAAACTGTGGTCAGCCCTACGAAAAGGTTCTTGCCGACATCGAAAACGACCACTGGATGGATGCCAACGAATCACTCGCCTACGGCATAGTAGATTCCATAGCACAAAAACTTGAATACTAAGTATTTAAAGATATTTGTTAGTAAAAAAATAACCGCTTCGGGAGAGGCGGTTATTTTTTTTTATTGAGCGTAAAATTTGTTTTATTTCTAAAAATCACTAAATTTGCAGAGTTTTAGAAATAAAAATTAGATGGACTTTCTTACATTTAGAAATCGGATGTATCATTTGGGATGTTTCCACATCAACCAAGTATTGATTTGGGAGCACGGATTCGACCGCAACAATCTTACTCGGTGGTGCGCAAAAGGGTTGCTCTTGAAACTCAAAAACGAGTATTATGCCTTCCCCGAATATAAGCAAGTGTCTGATTTTGCGCGTTATGTGGCTAATAAGATTTATAGTCCCTCTTATATCAGCATCCATTCTGCCTTATCGTTTTATGGCATCATTCCCGAAGAGGTTTTTTCTATTACCAGTGTTACCACACTTAAAACCAATAAGTTTGCCAACGATTTTGGTACATACACCTATCAGACTATAAAACGTGATTTGTTTTTTGGATACGAACCTAAAATAATGTCAGATGGCCGTGCTATGCTTTTTGCCACCCCAGAAAAGGCTATTCTCGACTTGCTATATCTTCATCCATTTTACAATACCGAACAAGATTTATTGGATTTGCGGTTCGACGACTATTTTATGCAAGAAGACCTCAACCGCCTCCGTTTGCAAAACTATCTCGCCCGTTTTAAAAATAAGTCATTAGAAAATAGAGTAAAAACAATGCTTAAAGTTTATGATATATGATTGATTTAGAATACATACGCAGTTTTTTCTCACCAACAATTGCCAACAATAAGCGTTTCGATAGATATATGCTCAAAGAATACATACAACTTATGATTCTTGATTATATTACGTCTACCAAATACGCTGAAAATCTGTCGTTTATTGGCGGTACTAATTTGCGACTTGTGCAAGGTATCGACCGTTTTTCAGAAGATTTAGACTTTGATTGCAAAAACCTCTCAGAAAATGACTTTATGTTATTGACTGATAATATTATACACGAATTACAAAAAAATGGCATCAATGTAGAAACACGCGACAAGGTCAACTCCAACCTTACGGCATTCCGACGCAACTTGTATTTTCCACAAATGCTTTTCGAACTTGGGTTAACAGGTCATCGCGAAGAGCGTTTTCTTGTAAAAATTGAATCACAAGACCAAGGTTTTCAATATCAGCCCAAAATAGTGAATATCAGCAGAATGGGCTTCTTTTTTGATGTGCAGACCCCACCCGACGATGTTCTTTGCTCTATGAAACTATCGGCATTGTTATCTCGTCAAAAGGGACGTGATTTTTACGACAGCATTTTTCTATTGTCTAAAACCAAACCTAATTACGAATATCTTGTTGAAAAACAGCATATTGCAAACCTACAAGAATTAAAGTCGGCTATATTTGCAACGCTTTTGAAAGTGGATTTAAATATCAAAAAAAAAGATTTTATACACCTTTTATTTAAAGAAGAAAACGCCGAAAGAATTTTAGGGTTTGGTAAATTTGTAGAGAATCTTGAATAATATCATTCCATCCGGCTGTGGTAGTTTTTTGGGGTCGAAAATGGAAGTTTAGGAGTAAAATTCATTTTTTTCAAAAAAAAATCTCGTTTCCCCTTGACTTTGTTAAAAATCTACCTTATATTTGTTAACACAGATTTTAACGTTAAAAGAGATAATATTTTTTTGAAGAAATAATGGATTCATTAAAATGGGAACAAAATAATGCTGGGCTACACATATTTGTACCCGCACCCGACGGCACTGTTGCCAAATTTACTATCAGCACTTCGCAGATCAACCAACTGCAAGCCGGTACTCCACCTGTGTACAATGTGTTTGTAAGGTTCAACTCTGCCAACGACGAACAAACTTACATCCTCGATTTATTGCAGTTGCGTCCCGTTATCCAAAAAAGTTCGGGACTAACTCTTTCGCTCGGCAAATCTAAGCAAAAATCTACCTCTTACGAAGGTCAACCCGTTGGTAGATACTGCCTTGCACGTGGCGAAAGTTATCAAGACAGGTTTCTCACCGTTTCGGGATGGAAATCGCAGCGCACTTATTACGATATGTATCCAAGCAACGCTCAGCCAGTTGCGCAGTCGGCACCTCAGCCTGCACAGTCCAAAACTGTTACACCGCCTGTTTCGCAGCCGACACCGCCGCCGCCAGCACCGCCCACACAGCCAGCACCGCCAACACCGCCTAAGACTAAGGGAAAATTAACCGTATGTCCCTATTGCGGTGAGGTTTATCCATCGTCGATGCCGGTTTGTATCTATTGCAACAATCAGGGCAAAAAAACTCAGGACGACGACAGCGTAGACATTTCAATCTAAATTTCGAAAACCTAAAAACATAATATATATGAGAGATTTCAGTTTAATAGCCAACTCCGGCATACAGTTTCATTCGGTTAAGATAAACCTCGGCGAGAAATCGCCCGCGATGAAAGTAAATGCCGACTATTTTGAAAAACTCGAAGAAGACATCGAAGGTAACAAGGAGATAACCTTTGTGTTTCCCTACTACCACGAAAAACTTCAAAAGTACATCGAACTCACCGACGAAATCCGCAAGGTGGCCACCGATTCTGAAACGGGGCAAATCGACGAGGCTCGCATTCCGCAAAACCTTATCCGCACAATCCCTGAGCACAAGATTATCACCGTCCGTGCTCGCGAAGCCATAGAGAGTTTCGAGGGAATGTGGATTCCGATTCCTTACTTGCGCAAAAGTTACGACGGCAAAAAATTCCAGCAGGGTCCCGAAACTTGGGCAATGATGTGGTTTAGCCGTATTTCGGGCGTTGACGAGGAGAGCGAATACACTCACAATGTGGTACTTGCATTCGATACCCGCTGCGAGGATAATTCTGAGGCTTACCTTACGCCCACTGTCCGCGACGCTCAAAACTCAGTGTTTGAATGTGCCGTGCAAGATACCGACAACTTCTTTTTCTGCGCACGTCCGTGGGTGCAGGAGTGGCTCAAAACCGACTTTGACAAAAAGCGTAAAGACCTCGGCAAAACCGACGAAGGATACAACTTTCTCCACACATCGTATTACCTTACATTATTAAAGGTGTTGGGCAAGGCTGAGACATTCCCCAAACTTACCCTCTACACTGATAATCAAAGCATTGACGTAGATTTGATACTCGACGTGGGCAACAGCCGCACCACAGGTATACTTGTAGAATCGGTTAAAACAGGTCAGCCGTTTGAATTTACCGACGCCGTTCCGCTCGAAATTCGCGATATGACCTACCCCGACCGCACTTACAGCGACCCGTTTGATATGCGTGTGGCATTTGTAAAAACCACTCTCGGCGACGAATCGCAGTTTATAATGAGCGGCAATCCCAAGGCGTTTGCTTGGCCAAGCCTTGTACGCATTGGTCGCGAGGCAGCACGTCTCACGGTTTTAAACACCGCCGACAATTCCAACTCGGTAATGAGTTCGCCAAAACGCTATCTTTGGGACACCGAAAAACGCGCATTCCCCTGGACATATATTTCAAAAACTCAGGAGGCGTTTGCAAAACCTGCCCTCTACGGTATTGCAGAACTCTTTACCGAAGATGGTAAACTACTTGAACGTGAGCGCATTAAAGCCGAGCAAGACCCCGAAATGAAACAGCCTTATCCGGCAATGAACCCATATTTCTCGCGCAGTTCGCTTATGACATTCGCACTCAGCGAGATTTTTATGCAGGCTGTAACATACGTCAACAGTTACCGCTTCCGCAAACGTCAGGGTCAGGAAAAACTCCCGCGCCGATTGAAACGCATTGTGCTTACCTGCCCCACAGCAATGTTGCAAACCGAGCAGGTAATACTCCGCGACCACGCAAAAGACGCTCTCGCAGCACTCAAAGCATATTTTGGCAACAATTTCATCGACGAAAATCTTGTAATCATTCCCGATGCCGACGATATCCGCCGCGAACCCGATAAACGCAACGATTGGAACTACGACGAGGCCACCTGCAACCAGTTGACCTTTGTTTACGGCGAAATCAAAGACCGTTTTATGAACAACGCTTCGCTCTACATCAACACTGTGGGCAAGTTGCGTCAAGATACCGTTTACCCCGACCAGCCAGCCGTAACCATTGCGAGCGTGGATATAGGTGGCGGTACCACCGACCTTATGATTGCAAATTATCAGGCAAATCCGGGTGCAAATATCTCGGTATTAACACCTTCGCCAATGTTTTGGGAGGGATTCAACCTTGCCGGCGACGATATTCTCAAACGCGTTATCGAGCGTATTGTGCTGCCCACCATCAAGTTGCACGCCGAAAAATGCGGCTGCCGCAATTCGGTTAATGTAATGAACTTCCTCTTTGGTCCTTACCTCGGACGCACCACCGCAAAAGACAAACTGATGAAGAAACAGTTTGCTATGCAGATTGCAATTCCCATTGGTACAGACATTTTGCAGCACGCATCTGAGGAACGCCCAACAGAAAAACGTTCGTTTGATTCGTTCTTTGTAAATTATCCGCATCCCAACCAGCAACTTATCGACTATATTAATAAGGAGTTTGAAAACGAGGGCTGCACAGGATTCGATATCGAAAAAATCACTTGGGAACTCGACAACGAAGGCACCAACAAAGTGGTTAAAGACGTGGTAGAAAAGATGATAGGCGACCTTTGCGGCATTATTGCCCAGTACGAATGTGATTATGTATTGCTTTCGGGACGTCCAAGCCAGTTGCCAGTGGTTCGCGACCTATTCTTAAAGAAACTGCCCGTAACTCCCGACCGAATCGTACAGTTAGGACATTACCGCATAGGCACTTGGTATCCGTTTGCCGAGGGCACAGGCGTTATCAAAGACCCGAAAACTTGCGTTGCAGTTGGAGCCACCATCGCACTTATGGCAGGCAACCTTCGCCGCTTAGACGATTTCACAATCGA
>JAGCVU010000072.1 GCA_017962175.1 Bacteroidales bacterium
GTGATAAGTGATGGAGAAATTTCATATCTTTGCAATATGAATCGGAAGATACTGACATACGGTGGATACTTCGAAGCGTTTATGCACAGCCTTAAAACAAAGGAGCAAGAAAAAATCCAATACGGATTACTCTTGTTAAAATCGCAAAAACGTCTATCTACAAAATTTGTCAAGCATATTACTGACGGCGTTTATGAATTACGGATAGAATATGCAGGCAATATTTATCGGGTGTTCTTTATCTTCGACGACGGCAATATTGTGGTATTGTTCAACGGTTTTCAGAAAAAAACGCAAAAAACGCCACAAAACGAAATAGACAAAGCATTAAAAATCAAGGAGGAATATTATGCAGACAAACGATCATCAAATACGTAACTACGACATCGTTCTCGATGAAACTTTCGGCAAACCCGGCAGTCCCGAACGCGCCAAAGCAGAAGAAGAAGCGTATAATTTCTATTCGGGTCAAATTCTACAAGATGCCCGCAAAGAAGCCAAAATTTCACAAATGGAACTTGCTCAGCGTGCCAACACCACAAAGAACTACATTTCGCAAATTGAGAAAGGAATCGTTACTCCAAGCGTTGGAATGTTCTACCGCATTATCGCTGCCCTCGGTATGAGAGTTGAAATTGTTAAACCGATATATTAACAAAACTCCAATATAAAGTAAGAAACTGTGATTTACATTTCATAGCGTTTCAAATAGATTTCTCTATCTAAATCGTCAGAGAAATCTATCATTTCTTTAAATTCTTGAAACGTTTTATATGCAACTATAAATTCATAACCTTTTTTCTTGAATAATGGTCTAAATGTTTTATTAGCATTCGCCATAAATTCTTTTGCTTCTTTTTCTTCTGTACGATAATAATCACAATCATATTTCCATACAACATTGTAGAGTGAAATATTTTTCGGTAAGTTATCTTTTTCACAACAAGCATTATATAATGCCAAAATATGAATCGTCATTTGAATTGCATCATATCGTTCTTGTTTATGGCAATATCTTCCCTTATTGTCAGTTTTTGGGGCCATATACTCGTTGAAAAAATTTTTAAAAGTTTCTTGACAAAGATTACATTCCAAGTACATCTCACTATTTAAATATGCGGGGGACAGATTTTTAGGAGAATTAATCCACTCCAATAATTTTGCCTCTATTGCATACATACAATTTCCATCTTTTGAAAAAAGAACAGCATCAAGATGTGCATTATGCTTTGAGTTTTTTACGTTTTTAATTGCCGGAAATTCATATTCGTATTTTGGTGGTTCAAAATCAATATTATTGATTCTCAGCGCATTTTGTCCGAGTAAATTAAAAATCATCGCGGCAGATGAACGTAGCGCTTCAACTCCAAAACCAAGGTTTAAGTCAGCATTAGGAGACTCGAAAAGATTATTTGTTTTATCAAACAAATAATACTGTTGTGCTTTTTCACTATTTGGAAATATTGTAGAACCAAAATCCAAATCTTGAATAGAAGGATTTACTTCTAACAATTTCCTTTTTAATTTTTTCAAGATATCTATTTCTATATTATTCATAGTTTTTGTTTTTTTCAATATGAATCAATATCACTCCCCCTTATCCACCAACTTCAAATTGCGTGCCAACTTAAACAGCAATACCGCACCAATTATGCCTACTAATGTAAGTATAGCAGCAGGTATCCATTTCATATACACAAAGAATCCTCCGGCAAAGAGCAAGGAATATATCGTGATAATTCCTATGAAAACACAGAGCAATTGAAGGGGCATTTGCCAATGTTGTGCGTTGGATTTCAGAAGATTGTCGTCGTCAAACTGTTTTAAGAATGATTTCCAACCCGGACCGCCGGGGGTGGTGAGTTTGTAAAAATTCAATAGGGTTTCTTTGCTTTCGGGTTTGGTAACAAACACTGTAACAATCCATATCAACGATACTACTGCCACAGTTATCAAAAGTCGCATAGTAGAATGGTCGAATATGCCGCAAGCCAAACTGCCATCGGGTATCACAAAAACCATAATTATCGACATTAAAAACGCTCCCGCCATTGCTGCTATTTCGGTGGCGGCGTTGATTCTCCACCAAAACCATCTTAACAGATACACTGCTCCCGTGCCTGCGCCGCTAAGCAGCAATATATCAAACGCTTGTGTGGCATTGTCCATAATGGTTAGCGACAATAATCCACCCACAAATGCCAACAATACTGTACACAAAATGGCTATTCTACGAAGTTTTTTACCGTCGGCGGAGGGGTTAACAAAACGTTTATAAAAATCATTTACCAAATACGATGCTCCCCAATTTAAATGTGTGGCAATTGTACTCATATAAGCCGCTATAAGCGAGGCAATTATCAAGCCAAACCAACCCGATGGAGTTTTAGTTACCATCATAGGATATGCAGCGTCGTTTTTGAGGTATTTTTCATCAACGTTTGGAAATGCCTCGTGCAATGCCGTGAGACCTTGTTTCTGATAGTGAAGTTTTATGATTTTTTCGCGCAATTCTGTTGGAACTTCGGGTGCTTTTGGATTATTCAAAACTGTTTGATAATAGGGTAGGAGAGTGGGGCTTTGTAATTGAGCCTCAGCCTCTTGCATTGCCGAAGGCGAATCGGTTTTAAATACTATCAGCGATGCCAAAGCCACTATTATCCACGGCCAAGGACGAAGCGCATAATGCGCAAAATTAAAGAAGAGGTTTGCACCCACGGCGTGTTTTTCGTTTTTAGCCGAAAGCATTTTTTGACACATATATCCGCCTCCGCCCGGCTCTGCGCCCGGATACCAAACCGCCCACCACTGCACTGCCACAGGGATTATCAGCATCGGCACCCAAACCGAAGGGTCGGAAAAATCGGGTATGAAATCTATCTTATCGGCAATTTCGGTGTTGATTACAAGTCCCTCTAAACCACCTACTTCGGGAATGTTCAACGCAGCCACAGCCGCCGCCACCGCGCCCGCCATCGCTATCAGGTATTGGAAAAAATCTGCCCAAACCACGCCTCTGAACCCTCCCAGAGCGGTATAAACCACGGCAGCACTCATTCCGGCTATCACCGTTACGTAAGGTTTTATGCCAAACATTACCGCACCAATTTTTATTGCGGCAAGCGTTACCGAGCCAAGTATCAAGCAGTTGAAGAAGAATCCGAGAAACACTGCGCGGAATCCTCTCAAAAACGAAGCCTGACGTCCCGAATAACGTTTTTCGTAAAATTCAAGGTCGGTGACAATGCCCGTGCGCCGCCAAAGTTTTGCAAAAATAAACACGGTGGCCATTCCCGTTATCAAAAACGCCCACCACGCCCAGTTTTTAGCCACGCCGCTTTCGCGCACCATTCCGGTAACGAGGTTCGGGGTGTCGGCAGAAAAAGTGCAAGCCACCATACTCACGCCCAAAAGCCACCACGGCATCTGCCGTCCGCCAAGGAAATAGTCTGCCATATCGGCTTTGCTGCGTTTGTTCGCCGCCTTTGTGATTACAACTATTGTTATAAAAAAGGATATTATAATTATAATGTCCGCTGTTGATAATGATATATTCATAGTTCAGTATGCTTGGTTTTGATGTGCGAATATACAAATTTTTGGTAAAAAACAACATTAATCTTATCAGTTTTGAAAAAACTTTGCTATATTTGGAGAAATTTAAAACCCATTGTTATGAAAGCACTTTTTACATTAATAGCCGCGGCGATGCTCTTTACAGGATGCCGCACCCATTCTACACAAACTGCAAATGCTCAACCTGCTGTGCAAACCACTGTATCAGAAGGCGTTAAATCTACCGTTTATCTTACACGAGATATTTCGCCCGAATCGTTGGTAAAAATTTACAACGCACTGGGTCGCAAGGCAGAGGGACGCGTTGCCGTAAAGATTTCCACCGGCGAGGCTGGCAACAACAACTACCTCAAACCCGAACTCATCAAAAACCTTGTAGAAGAGGTCAACGGCACTATCGTGGAGTGCAATACGGCTTACGGAGGCAAACGCACCACTTTTGAAAACCATTGGCAAACCATTAAGGAACACGGATTTAGCCCAATGTTTAAGGTTGACCTTATGGACGAAGATGGCGAATTTGAAATTCCCGTTGCCGACAACTCTAATATAAAGTGCGACATTGTTGGCAAACACCTTCAAAACTACGATTTTATGATTAATCTTGCTCATTTTAAGGGACATCCGATGGGCGGAATGGGCGGCGTGCTCAAAAACGCAAGCATAGGCGTGGCTTCGGCTAATGGCAAGGCTTACATCCACACGGCAGGCTATCAGCGCAAGGTGGAGGGACTTTGGCAACACACTCAAAATCAAGACGGTTTTCTTGAATCGATGGCGGCTGCGGCTCAGGCTGTTCACAATTATTTTGGCAATGGCGAAAAAATTCTTTATATTTCGGTAATGAACAATATGTCAGTAGATTGCGACTGCGTTGCCCATCCTGCCAAAGTAAAACTCAAAGATTACGGAATACTTGCCTCGCTCGATCCTGTGGCTTTGGACAAGGCGTGCGTTGACATTATTTTTAATATGACTCCTTCCGAAGACAACGACAATGAGCCGCTGAAACAACGTATCTCGTCGCGCCACGGTATTCACACCATCGAACACGCCGCCAAAATCGGTCTTGGAAGTATGAACTACGAAATTGTTAATATCGACTAAATAATTATGAAAAACTAAACACCTATGAATTTTCACAAACTATTAACCCCATTTTTGGCATCGATATTATTGCTGTTTCTTGCCGCTTGCAACCGCGAAAACAACGATGTAAATGCCGATGGCACCATTTCGTACAATCTAAAACCCTTCGACGGACCGTTCTCAAATCCTCACAAGGGGTTTACCGTTCCCACCTCAGGCACGTGGGTGTTTGCGCCAGAATTTGAATACGGTCCTTACGGTTCGCTTAAAAACGGTGCTTGGAACTTGGTTTCGTACGGTTCGGGCTATCAGCAATGGAACAAACTCAACCCCGCCAAAGGTGTTTACGATTGGTCGGAATTAGACAAACTGCTTTCCGCGCTTGCCGAACACAATATGGGATATGCCTTGCGCGTGCTTCCATACACGTCGTCGTTTGTAAGGGCTGCCGACACCCCAGAAGAGAATTACGATTGGACGCCGCGTTTTGTATACGAAATGGGAGCAAAAAAAATTACCGTAGATATCCGAGGTACTGATTTTAAGGCAGTTGCACCAGTTTGGGACGACCCGATTTATATTCAGGCAGCCAAAGATTTTGCCACCGCTCTCGCCCAAAAATACGACGGCGACCCACGGATAGAATACATCGACATCCGCACTTTCGGAAATTGGGGCGAATGGCACACATCGCAGTTGCTCGGCAGCAAAATGCCATCCGACGATATTCTAAAAGATATGATAAAGCATTACGCATCGGTTTTCAAAAAGACCCAACTTGTGTTGCCATCCAACGGCTTTGGCGATGTTTACACCTACGCACTCAGTCTCGGCGTTACCAAGCGCGACGACGGTTTCATTGGCATTCCCGGTCGCGACGATACTTTGCAACGTGCTTACCGAGCCAATTTGCCTACCATCGCCGAAAACATAGCCGGATACGCTACAATGCTCACTTACAACGATTTAATTCCCGGTGGAAATAGAAAATGGACTCCCGAACTTTGGGAACAATCTATCCGCAACGCACATTTAACCTATTATGTACTCGACCAAGACAACGATTGCGGCTACCGTTTCTATCAAGAAAACAAAGCACTTGCCGACAAAATGAGCAAGATTTTGGGCTACAATTTCACCGTTGCCAAGGCAGAATTTTCTACCCACACCAACACCTTAAACCTCACCATCAAAAACACTGGCTTAGCACCCTGTTTCTTTGATGTTTACTTAGTGGCAGAATTTGTTGACAACACCGGCGCCACCATCTCCCAAATCGGCGAAACTATCCGCATACCCAAAGGCACGTTCAAAGACGATACTTCGCAAGATTTTTCGTTTAAATTTAATGCTGAATTACCGTCAGAATATCAAATTGTCCTATCGCTCTACGAATCCGAAGATGCCTACACCAAAGGTAAAAATCCTACGGTAAGGTTTGATAATGAAGGAATTGCAGAAAATAATAAACTATTGCTCAAAAGATAATTTAAATTGTAAACTTAATTAATTCATTGATTTATGCCCAAATACCTACTAATACTTAAAGCATTATTGGCATCGGCTGTGATTTTAAATGCATCGTGCCACAAGGA